>JAITLF010000126.1 GCA_031278025.1 Treponema sp. | reverse complement strand
TGACATTCCCGACAAGCGGCTGATCAGGCTTATTCCTCCATACCCGACTGCTTTTGCTTCCGCCGATAAATACCGACGGCTCTGGTACTCGTTCAGCGTTGGCAACACTGTTTCTATGCGATTTAGTATCGCTAATACAGCTACATCTTTCATGCTTGAAGTATAGCATATTTATTTCATATTTGTCAATGTTATTTATATACACTTCCTAACCTGTTTTTCTCTGTTACCACCTGTAGACTTGGTCTTATCACAAGCCACAATGCCTAGTAGAAGTACCACAGAGATCAAAGCAAAAAATACCTTTCGCATATTAGCCCCCTACACCATTTAGTAATACGAATTAATAATTCGTATTACTAAATAATATAATAGAACTATAAAAAAAGCAAGAAAAAAAATCAAAAAATCTATAAAAAACTCGTATATTCCCCTGAAATTTTTTTAGATCTTCCGGATTTCTTGTGGAAAATGCAGGGAAATAAATTCCGTTAAAAATTTTCGCGGGTTACGTTAAAGTAGCGCCGATTTATTCTCGATTGAATAAATCAGTGCTTCCTTAGGTACGGTAAGGGGAGGCCCTGTTTTTCAGGTCCGATCCAGGAGTACCGCGGAGGCTATTCTTTGTGCCTCCTCCTCACCGAGGAGCTTCCCGATAATCGCCGTTGCCCAGAGGGCGGCGGTCCCCGCGGCGTGGCTCGTGATGATGTTTTCGTGGATCACCACCGGATCTGCCGACCACTCCCCATCGGAGACCTCCTTTTCCATACCGGGGTAGCAGGTAAACCGGCGGCCCTTGAGGAGCCCCAGGGGGGCCAGAACCACCGCCGGGGAAGCGCAGATGGCGCAGACCCATTTTCCCCCTTGGGCCGCTTCCTTTAAGAGGGAACCCACCTCCGGGGATGCGGCGAGGTTCGAGGCTCCGGGCATACCCCCGGGAAGCAGGACCCCGTCAGCGGTCTTGCCCTGTTTGGCAAGTTCCGAAAGGCCCGCGTCCGCCAGGACCTTTATCCCATGGGCCCCGGCTACGGTTTTATCCTGCCCCACGGCAAGGGCACACACTTCAATCCCGGCCCGGCGTAAATAATCTATGGGGGTTATGGCCTCAACTTCCTCAAAACCATCGGCTAAAAAAACAATCACCTTTTTGGACATATTCATACTCCTTACCTTACAAGTCTATTATACCACATCCGGAACAATTTCGAAAGCCGCCTGTTTTTTCCGGTGTTTTGGAACCCGGAACAGAACTCCGGGGGTAGGGAAAGCGGCCTTCCAATCAGGAATACAAAAAACGTTCGATGTCCCGTAAAACCGAGGAGTATTCCCCAAAGCCGGTCCGGGTCTTGGGAAGGGAGCGGATAAAGAAATCCCCGTACCGCTTGCGGAGGATCCGTCCGTCCAGGACCGCCACAATGCCCCGATCCCCGGAACGGCGCATGAGCCGTCCGAAACCCTGTTTGAATTTCATCACCGCTTCGGGCAGGGAAAGTTCCATAAAAGGGTTCCGCCCCTGTTTTTCAAGCGCCTCCCGGCGAGCCTCAAAGACCGGGTCCCGAGGGGTTCTGAAGGGGAGACGGCAGAGAATTACCATCCGCAGGGTGTCCCCCGGGGCATCCACTCCCTCCCAGAAGGAGTCGGTACCAAAAAGAACGCTGGACTGGTCGGCGAGAAAGGCGGCGAGGAGGCGGCTCCGGTCATCGTCTCCCTGTTTCAGACACCGGATTCCCTGTTTTTCCAGGACCGGCGCCGCGGCGGTATAGGTATTTTTAAGGGCTTCGTAGGAAGTAAAAAGGACCAGGGCGGAACCTCCGGCGAGTTCCGTTAATTCCAAAACCGCCTTTTCCACAAAGGCCGGGTATTGCCCCTCGTCGGGCAGGGGGGCGTCCGCCGGGGCGGCGAGCAGCACCGACCGGGCATAGGGAAAGGGGGAGGGAAATTGCCCCGTCAGGAGTTCCCGCCCGGCGGCAAGGGTAATTCCGGAACGGCTGTTCCAATATGCAAAGGAAGGAGAATCCGGGGAACCGGCCACGGTGAGGGTAGCGGAGAGGCACACCACGGTTTTGTGGGGCTCAAAAAGAGCGGTCCCCAGGACGGGAGCCACCTCCAGGGGAGTAACGGTAAAGACCGCCCAGGACCCCCGGTCATCACCGGAGGCAGCGCTTCTATGGGCCTCTATCCACATAACCTCCTGGGGGCGTTCCGAATATTCAATAAAAGCGCCGCAAATAAGACCCACCGTTTCAAGCCGCCGCAGGACGGCCTTTACCTCCCAAACCACGGCATTGCAGGCCGCCTCATCCGCCCCGGCCGTTTCCCCCCCGCCGCCTTCGGCAAATTCCACCAAGGACCGGAGGAGGCCCGCCAAGGCGGTTAAACACTTCCGCAGGGTTGTCAATGGGGAGAACAGGACCGAAAGGATCCGGTTTTCCCGGGGAGGGCAGAGCCGAAAAACCCCCTCATCGGCGCAGAGGTCCAGCCCAACGCGGTCCAGGGCGTCCACGGCATCCCGGGTTTTTTCGATGACCTTCGCCGCGTCGTCCAATTCCTGGCGGTTCAGGCCCGGAAGCCGTAAAAGAAGCCCCTGCTGCCGGCCCCGGCGCTGACGGTAGAGCCGCCCCAGTTGACGGTAGAGCCCCAGGCGGCTAAATTCCTTGGAAAAGAAGGACGTAGCGGCATCTTCCACCTTGTGGGCCTCATCGATGATGACCCGCCGGTATGGGGGCAACACCACGGTGCTGTCATACCCCGCCCCTTCCTGCCGGGCGGCGATATCCGCAAAGAGGAGATGGTGGTTTACCACCAGGGCTCGGGCGTCGGCGGCTTCCTTCCGTAAAGCCAGGACAAAACACCGCTCCCGTTCGGGACAGCGCATCCCCATACAGAGATCGGCCTCGGAACAGATCCGGGACCAAAGCTCGTCCCGGGGCATAAAAGAAAGGTCCGACCGGCTCCCGGTTTTGGTAACCTCCGACCAGGCGAGGATGGCCCGGATGTCGCGGTCGTCCTCCTCGTAGAGGCTTTGTTCCCGGATAGCGTCTTCCAGGCGGCGGCGGCAGAGGTAATTTCCCCGGCCCTTGACGAGGACCACCTTGATCTTTTTGCCCAGCGCCGAAACCACGAGGGGGATGTCCTTGTCAAAGAGCTGCTGCTGCAGGGTGATGGTGGCGGTGGAAAGGAGTATCCGCTCGTCATTGGCCAGGGCAAACATCAGGGCGGGGAGGAGATAGGCAAAGGACTTCCCGACCCCGGTACCCGCCTCGGCGGCGACCAGGGCGTCCTCGTTAAAACCCCGGATGATGAGCCGCATCAGGCCCAGCTGGGATTCCCGAATCTCGTAGGAGGGGAGCCGCCGGCTTACGGCCCCCCCCGCTTCCAGGGCGGCGCAGAGACGGTCCGGGTCCAGATCCTTCCGCTTCCGCCTGAGGGTGGGTTCGGCAATGACGTAGACCTTTTCTACCCGGTTATCGACGATAAAGGACCCTATCCCCCCCTCGGCGGCCCGGGACGCGATGACCAGGTCGTTGTCGCTTGGGGTGAGGAACGCCGAAGGGTGGTTATGGATGAGTACATCCGGGCGCCGGGAGGAATCCCGGAGCCGGTCCAGGGCAAGCACGGAAGTCTCGTTGCCCCGGGCCGCCACTTCCAGGGCCGCCACCAGCCCGTCCTCATCACAATACCCCAGGGCAAACACCTCATTACCCCCGGCCTCCTCAATCTCAGCCCGGAGCCGGACCCTGGATTCTTCGGTAAACCGTTTTGCCGCCTCCACCGGATATCCCCCGCTGGGAGCATACACCGGAGACGGGGGAATACACAAGCCGGGGCTGTAAAAAAAGAGGGGATTTCAGTATTACCAGAATCACCAGCTACGCTCCTTTCCTTATCCACCACGACATCATCGGAGAACTGGTGACGCGGTGTGTTCTTATTGGTTTCACACAATACGTCCATGAACAAGCGCAGGTATTTTATGTTACCGATATGCAGTGTTTTTGGGCAAAGCATTGATTGTAATACGCGGCTGTGAAACAGATCCTTCCGCCATTCGTCATCTTTTTTCGTAAGGAATGTAAAAAGGTTGAAATCGTCAATACTGGTTTCTTTCAGTTTTTCCTCTCGTTTTTTGCAAAGCTCTTTTGCTGAATTGACAAACGCCATAACAGCGTTTATGAAAGAATCAGTCAACCCTGTGGTTTGAGAGAGTAAATTGCTGCAAGTGCTCAAGTCATGTTTTCCTCCTGAATGTGATAATACCCCCGCGCTCTACCTCCATGTGGCAGAGCGTTTCTGTTTAAAGTCTCGTCACTTTTAAAAAGTTAATTGTCCGGCATCATCATACCTTCCAGTATACCACGCCGTTCTGTCATAGAGTGACAGACCAATCCAAAAGCCCGTATGGTCCCCGGGCAACCTCAATCTCACTTAGAAACTCATCCTCTCCGTACCCGTTGATCTGCCACGCCGCCAATTCACAGGCCCCCAGCGTGATATACGCTTTGAGGCGGTAGAGTTCGTCTGAATCGGGCTTTCTCCGCAGATACCGTTCCGTAGACATGAAAGGGTCAACCTTGTCAAAGCCCTGGTGCACGGCGGCAAGGGCAATGTCAAGCAAGGGGTTGGCCATGCCGGCGCATTCCCAGTCGATAATCCGCATGGAACCATCCTTGAGGCGCAGGATATTGCCGTTTACACAGGCGTCACCGTGACAGAGAACCGGGGTAATGCTCATGGAATCGAGTTTTGCCCGGATTGCGTCAAATTTTTTTTGATATCCCTTGAGGATTTCCAAGTTCGGAGAATCCAGCCTTTTGCAGAA
>JAITLF010000041.1 GCA_031278025.1 Treponema sp. | reverse complement strand
GCCCCCCGCAGAACCGAAGATTCATACACCGTCTTCTCCCGCACCAGGGGATGCGGCGGACCGTTTCAGGGCGGCGTAGAAAGCCCGCAGCCGGGGCGCCAGTTCATATTCCGCCAAATCCCCCGCCAGGACCGCGTCTTTGTTTGAGTACGCGAGCAGGAGCTCTTTTACCGCGGCGTCGAATTCCGTAAGGAAGGTATGGACGGGAACCGAATCAACGGTATCAATGAACTCTCCCTGGGATTGGAAAACAACGAAAAGCCGGAAAAGCTTTTCCGCTATGCGCGAAAAGAGGGACACGGTCTCGGAGGCCCGCCCGTCTTTTCCGGTCTGTATGTCTATAGGCAGTTCCTCCAGCCGGCCGCTTACCCCGGAAACCAGGCTTCCCAACCGCTCAAATTCCTCCGCCGGGTCCACGATTTCCCGTATCCGCTCATCGATGAGGGAAGCAGCCGCCTGCGGGGAGGGCCCCCCGCCGGTCCCGCCGGTGGTTTTGACGAATTCGTCAAGGACGCCGCAGATGTCGGGCAGCTCCTCGGAAAGGAAGCTCTTGGCGGAACTGTTTTCCCAGCCTTCCGCGGCGGCGGACAGGGCATCCGGACCGGAACCGGGACCGGTCAAAGCCCCAAGGTAATATTGGGCTTCGGTCAAGGCTTCCAGGGCAAGTTCCCGCCTGGTGCAGACCGTAAGGTTTATAACCTCTATCCCCGCCAAATCCCTTTCAAAGGCTGCGGGAATGGCCTCCCCGGGAATAGCCCGTCCGTCGATTTCAAGACCCTTTACCCGGAATTCAGATTTTTCAAGCCAGTTCTCTATCCCGGCAAGAACAGCCCCCAGGGTTCTCTCTGATTCCACGGTAATGTCCGCAATTTCTCCGTTAATTCGTATGACCATACACTATCCTAAATAAATATCCCGAAATATTAGCGGTTATTATTGTTAGCCTGCTGGCTAAATTGATCGAGAGAAGTAGACATCTGTTCCATCCGGCTGTAGGCCCCTTCCATCTGGGCATATTGGTTCTTGAGGCTTGCTTCTTTAGCGGCAAGCTGGCGGTCCAAAGTTTCTATACGCCGGTTGTCCTGGGCGATACGGGAATCAATGGCCCCGGTCTTTAGGGTAACGATCCCGCCGGTTTCCACAATGGGCCTGGTAAGCCGATCCAGCATATACGCCACGCCCGAATCAATAATCAGGTCCCCGTCGGTATCGTAGCCGAAAAGCTGCTGAATGGCCGGCAGACGGGTCTCCAGGGCCATGTCCAGGGCTTTCTCGTCTATCTCCAGATACCCCCGCAGACGGGAAGGGTCGTAGCCTGCCGTGGCCCCGGCCTTGCGTACATCGGTGCCTATCCCTATCTGGGGCAGCATGGTTAAATCCCGTTCCAGAGAGGTTAGGTAGGAGCCGGCAGCCACCTGCTGCAACCCGGTCTTAAGCTGGACCAGCGTGGATTCCCCCGAAAAGATGCCCAGCTTCTTCCGCATTTCTTCCTGCTCTTCCGGTGCAAGATAAGAAAGTTCCTGGATAAGGCGTTCGTCATTCCGGGTTAAAATGTTCATCTCCGCCATAAGGCGGTTATAGTTCCCCACAAGGGATATGATCGCCTCTTTTGCGGATTCCCGATCCGGGACTACCTCAATCTTTACGGGCCGCTCTGACGGAGCCTTTACGACCAGGGTAACCCCTGGTACAAGGTCGTCTATGGTATTGGAGGGTCTGGATATTTCTATGCCGTCCATGAAAATCACCGCGTCCTGGGCTGCGGAAATTAGCGAACCCTGGGCAACGGCAGCCGCCGCATCCCGGACCCCGGCAGCCGCGTTTTCTCCGGCGTCCGGAACGGCGATCACGATGTTCCGAACCGAGACATCCCTATGGGTGTTCTGATTATTGAAATCAATGGAAACGATGGTTTTCCCGCCCGTCAATTCCGGAAGGGAGAAACGGTACGCCTGAAAAGTCTCCGAATCCTCTAAGGCGGGGAGCTTCGCGGCGGAACCATCGGTGAATTTCAGGGTGATGACCTCCATGTCGTCCACCCGGAGGGGGAGGGAAGGGGAATCGCCGGTTTCACTGCCTTCGGTTTCGACGGCCAGGTCCCCATCGGCCGCAAGATCCGGCGCGGGGATATCTTGTTCGGAAAGAATCTCCGTGGCGGCCTCAAAGGTAAGGACAAGATTTGGGGCTGTCCGCACCGCCGGGTCCAGGGGAATGGCCGCCTGTCCTCCGGCATACACCTTTAGCGTATCCCCCGACACTTCCGCCGACTGCCCGTCGGTTATAAGCGTTTCTCCGGTAAAGGCGATGTTCCGGGGGGGATCCTTGGGCTGTTCAATCACCCCCGTCGAAAGGGGCAAATTCTCCGCGGCTCCTGAAAAAACAAGGCGGTTTTCCGCACCGGTTACCTTAGACTCAATAAGCAGGGATTTGGACCCCCGTTGAATCGGGATGGCGCTGGCCTGTATCTTGTCCCGGCCCCGCCGGTTCAGGGCATCGGCAAATTCCCGCAACGACCCTCCCCGGAAATTCAAGGACACCTCGTCCTTTCCCACCGTAAACGTGTAACTGCCGGCTTCTACCTGATAGTTATCTTCCAGAGGCTGGGACAAAAACCTGTCTGCCTGAGCCGTCTGTTTGACGGTAAAATCCCGCGTCTGGTTCACCGCTTCCCTGGTAGCGGTTCCGATGAGTACCGATTCATCCCCGGAAGTAACAATGCGGTCATTGAAGGGATTCTGAAAAGAGACAAAGGATCGCGCACTCTCCCTGAGCGCGGACACCTTTCTGCCGAGTTCCTGCCAGTATGTTTTTTGCGTTTGTAACGTCTCAATATCTTTTCCGACCCGTTCCCGCGGAATCCTTTCGATCCGCATCAGGCCTTCGACGAGACTTTCACTATTAAACCGGCTTTTTACCCCCGGTATGTAGACATCGGACATCCCCGTTTACTCTTTCCTCAAGGCGCCAGGCAACCATGATTTTCCGCCAAAAGCGTCCTGGGCAAAAAATCCGCAAAGCTCTACAGGGGGGCCATACGGACTAAACTTGCTCATCAAATAGAAAACCAATAGCTTCTTTAAAACTGGCATGAAGCCGCCGAAGCTCTTCGGGCGGCAATATCTTAATCACCTTATCGGTTTCCGGATCAATTACCTTGATGATAACTTCGTGAGACTCCTGATCCACATGAAATCTAAGCTCCCGGTTAAAAACCAGACTCAGACGTTCTAAATCCTTCGCAGCGGACTGGATATTTGCGGTATACCGCATTTCGTTATTGTTCCCCGGCAGGGATGCCGTAAATTTTTCAAAGGCCGCCGCTTTTACTTCCGCAGCGCGAATCTGCACTTGCAAGACTGATTTCCGGTCCTGCTGAAGTTCCTGTTGTGAATTCACGGATACCCCGTTTCCGGTAATGGCTAGCTGTCTACTCATACTGTACTTCCCTGTACACAAAGTCCTGACATCCTTGATTCTCCAGGACATATTTTTATTAAATCCCCAGTCTAAAACCAGGAACAACCACCTAAAAAAAGGATGGAGAAGGGCGCGAACTTCTCCATCCTGCGTTTCAAAAGACAACGTCCGGAAGTCTCTTGATACGTTCTGTAAAATTTTACATCACGCTTTCAGAAAACCTTTAAATTAACCGAGAAGCTGAAGCACCGACTGAGTGCGGGTATTCGCCTGAGCCAGCATCGCATTTCCGGCCTGGGAAAGGATTTGGTTTTTGGTATAGCTGACCATTTCCGCAGCCATGTCCGCATCCCGAATCCGGGATTCCGCAGCTTGCAAATTCTCCGCGGCAATAGAAACGCCCTGAGCGGCCATTTCAAACCGGTTTTGGAACGCACCTAAATCAGCCCGTTGCTTGGAAATTTGCTCTAAAGCCGCATCAAGGGTGCCGATTGCCACATTCGCGGACTCGGCGGTAGAAATAGAAATAACCCCCTGATCTCCCGCGCTCAAACCCAGGGCTTGAGCGGTCATCGTGCCAATAAAGATATGTTCGTTTTGATCGATATTGGCCCCAACCTGGAGCGACATAGTCCTGGTTCCCTCTTGGGCAAAAGCGCCGGTCAAAAGGTTCATACCGTTAAATTGAGCATGGCTCGCGATACGGTTGATTTCATCGACCAACTGGGAAACCTCAACCTGAATCTGCATACGATCCTCATCGGTATAGATACCGTTGGCGGACTGTACCGACAGCTCCCGTAAACGATGCAGGATATCCTGAGTCTCCTGAAGATAGCCTTCAGTCGTCTGAACAAAGGATACGCCGTTTTGGATGTTGCGCTCGGCCTGATTCAACCCCCGGATTTGGCCCCTCATTTTTTCGGAGACCGCGAGTCCGGAAGCGTCATCACCAGCCCGGTTAATCCGCAAACCGGAAGACAACTTCTCCATGTTTTTTGTTACATCAGCTTGTGTTAATCCAAGACTGCGATTTGCATATAGGGCGCTCATGTTGTGATTAATAATCATAAATACCCTCCTTGCGTTAATAACCTCGGCTATCCGTAGCCAAGGCCGACCCGCACGATAGGATTCCCTCGGAAAGGCGCTCGCGCCGCTCCTCCTTCAGGTCCCCATGCACGGAACGGATCGATTGTCGGACGGCGGCCTTGAGCTTTTTCAAGCTCACCGTCCGCCATCCGATAACCGGTTCCTTCCGCCGTACGTCCGCGCCCATGCTTTCATGAACACGCCCACGCGAGGGTTCTTGTCAAAGATCGCTGTAAGAATCCTCCTCAGTATACTGTGAAGGATTCTTACCTACAGGCCACTGATCCTAATACCGGGTCTACTATACTGCGCTATTGGAGAAGTTGCAAGATCGACTGGGTTCTCTGGTTAGCCTGGGCCAGCATAGCCGTCCCTGACTGAGACAGTATCTGGTCCCGGGTGTAGGCAACCATCTGATTCGCCATGTCGGTATCTCTGATTCGGGATTCCGCAGCCTGAAGGTTCTCGGCGCTGATATCAATCCCCTTAACCGCATGTTCCATCCGGTTCTGATAGGCTCCCAGGTCCGCCCGTTGCTTGTTGATGGTTCTGATGGCCGAATCCAGGGTTCCTATGGCCCGGTTGGCGTCTTCCGAACTTTCCAGGCTGAGGAACGTGTCATTCCCCGCATCCCGAATACCCAGCCCTTTGGAGGTCATGGTCCCTATGAAGATCTGTTCCCGCTGGTCCATGTTGGCCCCCACATGGAGCCACATAGAAGCCGTCACCTCGTTGTTGCCGGTTCCCCGTGCAAACCGCCCGGTCAGCATGTTCATACCGTTAAACTGGGCATGGCTGGCAATACGGTCGATTTCGTCCACCAACTGGGATACTTCCACCTGAATGTACATACGATCTTCTTCAGTGTAGATCCCGTTGGCTGCCTGTACGGCCAATTCCCGGATACGCTGGATGATGTCCCCGGTTTCCTGAAGGTAACCTTCGCTGGTCTGAATGAAGGAAATGCCGTTGGACACATTGGCGGAAGCCTGGTTCAGGCCCCGGATCTGGCCCCGCATCTTTTCGGAGACCGCAAGCCCGGAGGCATCGTCCCCCGCCCGGTTTATCCGTAAACCGGAGGACAGTTTCTCCATGTCTTTGGTAAGAGTCCCTTGAGTAACCTGTAGGGACCTGTTGGCGAACATAGCGCTTAAATTGTGGTTGATGATCATATCATCCTCCTTGATAATGTCGGCCAAGGCATCCTTGCCTTGGATTGGCCGCTTCCTTCCCGCAAAAACGTCCTGGAAAGAAACCTAACCATCCCCATTATCGGCAGAGCTTCGTATAAACTTTAGATTATAGGTGAAAAAAACCCGCCTCCGGCGGGGCTGGGAGGCAGCGCCCCGTAGCGGGCGCTGCTGCAAATCGCTATTGCGCGACAAACTCCGCTCCCCGTTCCTCCTTCACCGTAAGGGAAGAGAGGGAAAGGTACAAATAGGGGAAGCCGTCCTCCTCGTAGGATTTCAGAACCCCTGCGGCTTCCACCCAGGCATCCTCTTCGGGATACGGGACGTCATCCCCGTCCTGGGACCGAGAGTCCCAGGCAACCTCAAACCCGGCGGTCCCGTCATTGCCGCAGCAGCCGGGACCGTACCGGATCACAAAGCTGTAGGAAACGCCGTAGTCCGTTGAGTCATAGGATTTGAACAGCCCCTCCAGCTTGATGGTCTTTCCCATGTAGTCCTCCGGGTTAAGGTAGACGTCGTTGGTTTGGGCAATGAACATCTTTTCCTTTATTTCGACAACTTCGGCTGCTTCGGCAACAGCCCCCGCATCGCCGGCGGCTTTCCCGCCGCTCTGGACACCGGCCTCCGCCGTCCCTGCGGAATCCTGGCCGCCCATGTCCGGCAGCGTTACCGCTCTGGTACCGGCGGAATTGCGTTGAACCGTTGTGCCGCCGCCGCACCCGGCCAGGACAACGGCCAGGACTGCGGCCCCCAACAGGGCGGGAAAAACACCGGGCGCAGGACGCGCTGCCGGTACCGCGTTTTTATCGGGCTTCATTTCGTATACTCCGTTTAATCAGGGCTATGCCCCAGAAAATAAAGAACGCCAGGATGTTGCAAAGCACCACGCTGGCTCCGGTCGGCGCGGCGTAGATGTAAGAAATCACTACGCCGATGAAGAAACAGCTCACCGAAACCAGGGCGGAACTGAGGGTTACCGTTTTGAATCGTTTGCAGATCCGCATGGAGGTGAGGGCGGGAAAGATGATGAGGCTTGATATGAGCATGGCCCCCATCATCCTCATCCCCAGAACAATGGTAATGGCGGTAAGAAAGGCGATGAGCATCGTGTAGAGTCCGGTTTTTGTACCCGTCGCCTTGGCGAAGTTCTCATCAAAGGTAACCGCGAAGATCCGGTTGTAGCAGAGTACAAAGAGGATCAATACCGTTACGGAAAGAATGACGCTTAGGGTAACGTCGTTTTTGCTCATGGCCAGGATGCTGCCGAAAAGGTAGTTGCATACGTCGGTATTCATCCCGGTGGTTACGGAGATCACCACGACCCCTACGGCCAAGGCCCCGGAGGAAATCATGGCGATGGCGGCGTCCCCCCGAATCTTGTGGTTCCCGCTCAGCCTGAGGAGGAAGAAGGCCGCAGCCACCACTATGGGAATGGAGACGGTGAGGGGCGCGGCGTTCATGGCCGTGGCAAGGGCCAGGGTTCCGAACCCCACATGGGAAAGGCCGTCTCCTATCATGGAGTAGCGTTTCAGCACCAGACTGACCCCAAGGAGGCTGGCGCACAGGGATACCAGAAACCCGACGACCACCGCCCTGACGAGAAACGTATAGGAAAACATTTCCGCAAGCACATCAATCATTTTTATTGCCCCCCAAAAAATTCTTACCCGCCGGGGATTTCTCGTAATCCTCCGGTTCCCCAAAGAAACGCTGTTCGTTTTTCAGATGGAGTATGTGGGATGCGTACCGCATGGCGCTCCCCAGGTCGTGGGAAACCATGATGACGGTAACACCCGCCTCCCGGTTTATCTCTGCAACCAGGCGGTAGAGTTCCGGGGTAACCAGGGGATCAAGACCTGCCGCCGGCTCGTCCAGGACGAGGAGCCGGGAACCGGCGCAGAGGGACCGGGCCAGAAGCGCCCGCCGTTGCTGCCCGCCCGAAAGCTCCCGGAAACACCGGTTCCGCAGTTCCCCTATTCCCAGGCGGGCCAAGTTTTCTTCAGCCGCCTGTTTGTCCTGCCGGTTGTAAAAGGGATGAAAGGGCCGCTTCCCCAGCCGCCCCGAAAGGACCACCTCGTAGACCCCGGCGGGAAAATCCTGCCGGCCCGCCATTTGCTGGGGGAGATATCCAATTTCACGGGAGCTTATGCCGCCCTCCAGGGTTATGCTCCCGGCGCTGGGCTTCTTCAACCCCAGAATCCCCCGGATAAGGGTGGTTTTCCCGGAGCCGTTTTCTCCAACGACCCACAGGTAATCTCCTTCTGCCACCGTAAACGTAACATTCCGGAGTACGGTATTGCCCTCGTAGGCAAATGAAGCATCCCGGCAGGCGAGGAGGGTCTTCGTCCTGACCGGCGCGTTTTTTCTCTGAACCATAGGTCCCCTCCTTGGGAACTTTCCGGCCTCCTTT
>JAITLF010000039.1 GCA_031278025.1 Treponema sp. | reverse complement strand
TTTTCCCCAGCGCAAAAACACTTTTCCCCAGCGCAAAAACACTTTTCCCCAGCGCAAAAACATTTTTCCGCGGCGCAAAAGTGTTTTTGCGTCGCGCAAACCGTGAGTTTTTTGATCGCACACCGCGCTTTCAAACTTCCGGACCTCTCTCCCGGCGCGCTTAAAGCAGGAAGTATGCCGCCATGAGGCGCTTTTCGGGGATAGGTTAATGCGCGCGCCCTGGGGGGTCCGGAGGACGTGGGTCCCGGAAGACGGGGGGCCGAAGGCCCCGGACCCCCGGAGTTTCTTGAATCCCGCCGGGCTTGTAGGTATACTTCATACAGACTTGCTGTAATAGAGGAAATATGCCAGTAAAACAGAAAAATACGGCTGCAACAGCCGCGCCTGCCCCGGTCTACGACGAATCGAAGATCAAAACCCTCTCTTCCCTGGAACACATACGCTTGCGGACCGGGATGTATATAGGCCGTTTGGGGGACGGTTCCAACCCTGCTGACGGGATCTATATCCTCCTTAAGGAAGTCATTGATAACGGCATAGACGAGTACATCATGGGGAACGGAAAGCTGATTGAGGTGCAGGTGAAGGACGGGACGGTGAAGGTCCGGGACTTTGGCCGGGGCATCCCCCTGGGAAAGCTGGTGGAGTGCGTGTCGGTCATTAACACCGGGGCCAAATACAATGACGACGTGTTTCAGTTTTCCGTGGGCCTTAACGGGGTGGGGACCAAGGCGGTGAACGCCCTGTCCTCCCGCTTCCGGGTGATTTCCGTCCGGGAAGGGACGTTTGCCGAAGCGGTGTTCGAGCGGGGAGTGCTGAAAGGCGAGCGGAAGGGGAAGCTCAAGAATCCGCAAAAAGACGGCACCTATGTGGAGTTTATCCCGGACCGGGAGGTCTTTGGGGACTATGAATTCAACCTGGAGTTTATCGAGCGCCGTATCCTGAACTACACCTACCTTAACACGGGTCTTACCATCGCGTTTAACGGCAAAGCATACGTTTCCCAGCGGGGGCTCTTCGATCTCCTTTCGGAAGAAACCGGGGAGGACTGCATCTATCCCATAGGCTACTACAAGGGGGGGCAGCCGAATTCTGGCGCGGCGAACCAGGGTTCGGCGAACCAGGGTTCGGTGGAATTCGCGGTTACCCATACCAACAACTACGGCGAGGAATACTTCTCTTTTGTGAACGGCCAGTTTACTTCCGACGGCGGAACCCATCTTTCGGCCTTTAAGGAGGGGTTCCTCAAGGGAATTCAGGCTTTTTTCAAGAAGGACTACCGTAGCGAGGATGTGCGGGAAGGCGTCATCGCGGCGGTGGCGGTTAAGATCAAGAATCCGGTTTTTGAAAGCCAGACCAAGAACAAGCTGGGGAATTCGGACATCCGTTCCTGGCTGGTTCAGGAAACCAGGGATGCCGTTGAAGACTGGCT
This sequence comes from Treponema sp., assembly GCA_031278025.1. The sequence continues at coordinate 7,591 of JAITLF010000039.1, read as the reverse complement.
TCATAAAAACCCGGAATCCGCCAAGCGCCTGGAACAGAAGGTCATGGCCAATGAGAAGCTGCGGACGGAACTCAACGCGGTCAAGAAGGAAGCCCGTGAAGCGGCCAAGAAGATAATCCTCAAGATACCCAAACTCAAGGACTGTAAATACCACCTGGAAGACGGGGAGAAGGGCGAAAATTCCACGATTTTCATCACCGAGGGGGATTCGGCGTCAGGTTCCATGGTGTCGAGCCGGGACGTGATGACCCAGGCCATCTTCGCCCTCCGGGGCAAGGTGGAGAACATGTACGCCAAGAAACGGACGGCTATCTACAAAAACGAGGAACTCTACAACATGATGATGGCCCTGGGCATAGAGAACGACCTGAGGGGCCTCCGTTACGCCCGCATCGTCATCGCCACCGACGCGGATTTTGACGGCTTTCACATCCGGAACCTCCTGCTTACCTTCTTCCTTTCGTATTTTGAGGAGTTGGTAACCGCCGGGCATATCTTCATCCTGGAGACCCCCCTTTTCCGGGTGCGGAACAAAAAGGAGACCCGGTACTGCTATAACGAGAAGGAGCGGGACGAAGCGGTGGCCGCCCTGGGGAGCGGCCACGAGGTAACCCGGTTTAAGGGGCTGGGGGAAATCAACCCCAAGGAGTTCGGCCAGTTCATAGGCGCGGATATGCGCCTTGTGCCGGTGTCTGTGAACACCCTCAAGGTGGTCCCCCAGGTACTCAGTTTTTATATGGGCAAGAACACCCCCGAACGCCGGGACTACATCATGAAAAACCTGGTGAGCGATGCCGGATAATACGAATTACACGGGGAGATATAGGGGGAGTAAACCCGGGCCGGTAACAAAAACTCCGGGTCCGTGAACCTGGGGTAAGGCCTGCGTCCGCCCCGCCCTCCGGCGGAGAGCAGGTCATTCGTCCCCAGGCGGCGCGTCTACAAGGTGCGGATGATCGCTTCGGCGGCTGTCCGTCCGTCGGCGATGGCCCGGACAACAAGGCTCGCGCCGTTCCGAGAGTCCCCCGCGGCCCAGACCCTGGGGTTCGACGTCTGGAAACTGCCCCTGGTACGGATGTTGCCCCGCTCGTCGGTTTCAAGGTTAAATCCGGCGGTTACGCCGTCCTGGACGACGTGGGTAAAACCCATAGCCAGAAGTACCAGATCCGCGGAAATCCGGAAGTCGGAACCGGGGACTTCGGTCAGGACCGGACGGCCGTCTTTGACCGGCCACTCCACCTTACGGCAGTAAATATCCGTTACGGCGCCGTCCTTCCCGGCGAAATTCACCGTGTTCACCGACCAGAGGCGCTCGCAACCTTCGGCGTGGGAGCTTGAGGTCTTGAGTACCGTGGGCCACAGGGGCCAGGGCGCTGACGGGGGCCGGTGTTCAGGCGGCATGGGAAGCACCTCAAGCTGGGTTACCTTGCGGGCGCCCTGGCGGTTGGCGGTCCCCACACAATCGGCGCCGGTATCGCCACCGCCTATGACCACCACCTGCTTGCCATAGGCGGTAATCGGTTCCATGCCGCCCCTGGTTTCGCCGGCCAAAGCGCGGTTCTGGAGGGAGAGGAAGTCCAGGGCTTGAACAACGCCGGATAATTCGCGGCCAGGAACCGTAAGGTCCCGTGGCTCTCTGGCGCCTATGGTGAGGAGTACCAAATCGCAGGCGGCTTCCAGTTCCTGGGGCTGGATAACGGCGCAGTCCAGGCCCTTTGTCCCAAAGGCGTAACGCCCCGAACCTACCCGGCAGCCGGTTTTGAAGATCACCCCTTCGGTTTCCATGAGCCGGACGCGCCGGTCTATAAAGCTCTTGTCCAGCTTGAAGTCCGGGATGCCGTAACGGAGGTAGCCGCCGGGCTTCCGGTCTCCTTCGTAAACCGTGACGGAAAACCCCCGGCGGTTAAGATAGTAGGCTGCCGAAAGGCCCGCAGGACCGGCGCCTACGATGGCCACCCGCTTGCCGTTCCGGGATTTCGGGATCCGGGGGCTCACCAGGCCCAGATCGAAGGCCTTCTCAATGATGGCAAGCTCGTTTTGCCTGATGGTAACCGGCTCATCGTTACAACCCAGCACACAGGCAGCTTCGCAAAGAGCGGGGCACACCCGTCCGGTAAATTCCGGAAAGGGATTACCGTCCTCCAGAACGGCCCACGCGCCGGCCCAATCACCCCGGTAGAGCCGGTCCTGCCATTCAGGCATTACATTGGAAACCGGACAGGCCCAGTGGCAAAACGGCACGCCGCAGTCCATACACCGGGCCGCCTGTTCCCGCCGTTCCTCATCGGAAAGACGGCTTTCAACCTCACTGTAGTCGTTGATCCGTTCCTCCACCGGCCGGTAGCCGGCGGTCTTACGCCGTATCTTCAAAAAACCTTTTGGATCACCCATTATTTCCTCTCTACGCCTATCAAAGTATAAATACGTAATAAATTGAGGCGGCTGCAAAACCCGCGCCGGCCTTCAGCGCCCCGATTTTCCCGCGGGGAAACACCAAACAGGCTCTTACACCCGTTCTGCGATTTCTTCCTGCGCGCGGATTTCACGGAGCCGCCGGTCCAGTTCCGCCAGCTTTATCTCTTCAAGGGCCCGTTTGTATTCCACCGGGAGTACCTTGATGAATTGAGCTTTGTAGTCCCCCCACGCGTCCAGAATTCCCCTGGCGTACACGGAACCTGTCCAATACACATGATTTCCGATTTGCTCTTTGACGAAATTTTCGTCATCTTCAGTATCCAGCCCCGAAAGCTCCACCATTCCCTTATTCAGGAAGTATGAAAAGTTGCCGCGTGTGTCCAGCACATAGGCAATGCCCCCGGACATACCGGCGGCGAAGTTCCTGCCTACCGTGCCTAAAACAACGACCCGCCCGCCGGTCATGTACTCGGCGCAGTGATCCCCCGTACCTTCCACCACCGCGACGGCCCCGGAATTGCGCACACAGAACCGCTCGCCCGCGACGCCGGCGGCGTAGAGCATACCCGAAGTCGCGCCGTAAAGCGCCGTATTCCCCACGATGATGTTCTCGTTGGTTTTGAAGGTTGAGCCTGCAGGAGGGGCTACGATGATGCGCCCGCCGGAAAGCCCCTTGCCCAGGTAATCGTTGGCATCCCCGGCAAGGCGGAAGTTGATGCCCCTTGCCAGGAACGCGCCGAAACTCTGGCCTGCCGAGCCGGTAAAGTCCAGGGTAATGAAATTCTCCGGGAGGCCCTTCGCACCGAAACGTCGGGACACCTCGTAGGAGAGCATGGCGCCCACCGCCCGGTCGGTATTACGGATGGGGAATTCCAGCGCCGTCGGGATTTTCTTATCCAGTGCGGTACGGCATTTTTCGATGAGCCTGCGGTCCATCACGGCATCTATCTTGTGTATCTGAGGCTGAACGCACCGCAGGGCATCCCCGCCGGGCATCCCCGCCGGACCCGCGCTCTTAAAGAGGATCCGGGAAAGGTCAACTCCCGAAACCTTAGGCCCATCGCAGCGCCGGGCGACCAGGTATTCGGAATGCCCCACAAGTTCATCGAAACGCCTGAACCCCAGGGAAGCCATGATCTCCCGCGTTTCTCTGGCAAGGAAGCGGAAGAAATTAATAAGATGTTCGCTCTTGCCGGCGAACCGCTTCCGTAAGGCCGGGTCCTGGGTGGCAACCCCCATGGGACAGGTGTTCTCGTGGCACTTGCGCATCATCACGCAGCCCATGACGATGAGGGCGGATGTCCCAAAGCCGAATTCCTCCGCCCCCAGCATACCGGCGATGACGATGTCCCGTCCGGTCTTGATCTGTCCGTCGGTCATGAGCCGTACCCGGCCTCGGAGACCATTTTGCACCAGCACCTGGTGGGTCTCGGAAAGGCCGAGTTCCCAGGGGATGCCGGCGTGACGAATACTGCTCTGAGGGCTGGCCCCGGTACCGCCATCGTAGCCGGAAATCAGGATGCTGTCCGCGTGGGCCTTGACGACCCCGGCGGCGACGGTCCCCACGCCGGCCTCGGACACCAGCTTAACGCTGATCCGCGCTTGGGGGTTGGCGTTCTTCAAATCAAAGATAAGTTCCGTCAAATCTTCTATAGAATAAATATCATGATGAGGAGGCGGACTTATCAGCGTTACCCCCGGCGTAGAATGCCGGGTTTTGGCGATAAGGGCATCCACCTTATGCCCCGGAAGCTGGCCGCCTTCGCCGGGCTTGGCTCCCTGGGCTATCTTGATCTGTATCTCCTCGGCATTGGCCAGGTATTCGCTGGTAACCCCAAAACGGCCGGAAGCCACCTGTTTGATGGCGCTCCTGAGCCACGTACCGTCCTTTTGTACGGGGAAACGCTCAGCGCTCTCCCCGCCCTCCCCGGAATTGGAACGGCCGTGAATTGAGTTCATCGCTTTAGCGATAGTCTCGTGGGTTTCCTGGGAAATAGACCCGAAGGACATGGCCCCGGTGGTAAAACGCCGCAGGATATCTTCTTCGCTCTCTACTTCCTCCAAGGGAAGGGGCGCGGCCCTATCCGGCGCGAAGTCCAGGAGGCCCCGGATCACATGAGGGGACCGGTTCAGGTTATCCGCCGCCGCAGTGAACTGTTTGAACTTGCCGTAATCCCCGGTCCGGGCGGCCCATTGGAGAAGATAGATGGTCTCAGGATTCCAGGCGTGCCGTTCCCCGGTCTTCCGCCACCGGTACTGGCCGTCCTCGCGGAGGAGGAAGTTTTCAGGCCGGAGTTCGGAACGTTGGCTCTGGGAATTCAGCTTCCACGCTTTTTGAGCGTCCGCATAACGGGCCAGGGCTTCCGCCTCAAGCTCCGCGAAACCTACTCCCCCTATGCGGCTGTCCGTGCCACGAAAGCAGGTCTCTATCACCTCCCCCCCAAGCCCCAAGGCTTCGAAAATCTGAGCGCCCCGGTAGGAACGGAGGGTGCTGGTTCCCATTTTAGAGATGATTTTGAGCATGGCCTTCTTGAGGCCTGCGATATAACGCTGTTTCGCCTCTCGGAAGGACCCAAGACGGACGCCGTCGGAACTCTGACAAATGAGGTTGAGAGCAGCCAACGCGCCGTAGGGAACCGTCAGGTCCGCGCCGTACCCAAAGAGGAGGGCGAAATGCATGACCTCCCGTGGTTCGGCAGATTCGACGACAATCGTCGCCTTCATGCGGCTCCCCGCCCGGATAAGGCCGTGATGCACAGCCCCGACCGCTAACAGCGCGGGTACGGCGCAACGTTTCGCCTCCGGGAACAGGGCTTCCCGATCCGAAAGAACGATGAAGGAAGCTCCCGCCTCTGCTTCTACTGCGGCGACAGCCTCGGATACCAAGCGGTCCAGGGCGGATTTTAGGGTGCCGGGCGCGCCGCCTTTGTCCGGAACTTCGAAAACAGCCTCCAGGTTCTTCCATTTATAAACATCAGGGTTGATGGTTTTCAATTCCGCCAAATCAAGGGGCGTAAGAATGGGGTTTAAGACCTTGATGCGCCGGCAGTTCAGTTCATCTTCGGAAAGCAGGTTTCCCTGGGGTCCCGCAAAGCTCGTCAAGGTCATGACCAGATCTTCCCGAATGGAATCTATAGGCGGGTTGGTTACCTGGGCGAACACCTGCTTGAAGTAGGCGTAGACCAACTGGCTCTTGTCGGAGAACACGGCGATGGGGGTGTCGGTTCCCATGGAACTCGTCGGCTCCTGGCCGGTCTCCGCCATGACGAACAGAAGCCGGTCCCTATCCTCCCGGGTATAGCCCATAGCCCGTTCCATGAAAAGCGTCTGGGGGACCGGCAGGGCTTCCGTCCCGGAAGCGGGGACGGAATCACCGGCGGCGTGATGTTGATTGAGGGTAACGACGTGCTTAGCCACCCATTCATGATACGGCTTGGTCCGGCAAACCTCCTGCTTCGCCTCTTCATCGGGAATGATACGCCCCGCAACCAGGTCAACCAGAAGCAGCTTGCCCGGCAGGAGCCGGCCCTTGTACTGTACGTCTTCGGGTTTAAAATCCTGAACCCCGATCTCCGAGGCCATGACAATGAGGTCGTCTTTGGTGATGACATACCGGGAAGGCCGCAGGCCGTTACGGTCCAAGGTCCCGCCCACATAGCGGCCATCGCAAAACACCATGGAAGCCGGACCATCCCACGGCTCCATCATGCAGGCGTGGTATTCGTAGAAGGCTTTGAGTTCCGCCGCTATGGGGTTCTTGTCGTTCCACGATTCGGGGATGAGCATCATCAGGGCATGGGGGAGACTGCGGCCCGACAGCACGAGGAACTCCAGCACGTTGTCGAAGCTGGCGGAGTCGCTACGGCCCGGTTCTATCACCGGCAAGATATCCTTCAAAACGCCGCCCCATCGGGGATGAGACATCAGCGCTTCCCGCGCGGCCATCCAGAAACGGTTGCCCTTGATGGTGTTGATCTCCCCGTTGTGGGCAACGATGCGGAAGGGCTGGGCCAGGGGCCAGTCCGGAAAGGTGTTGGTAGAGAACCGGGAATGGATCAGGGCCACCGGGGTTTCAATCCCCTCATCCTGAAGTTCGGGGTAGTATTCCTTCAGTTGGTTTGGCATGAGCATCCCTTTGTAGGCTATGGCCCGGGACGAAAGGGAAGGGAAGTAGGCTTCGGCTTTTGCCGCCTTCACGTCGCCCCGGGTAGCCAGCGTCTTTTCCAGCTTCCTGCGAAAGATATAGAGCCTAAGTTCCAGGTCCGAAACCTCCCCGTCTTGCGGCATCAGGAAGAGTTGCTTTACCGCAGGCTCCATAGCGGCGGCCATAGCGCCCAGCGCCTGGTTGTTGGTGGGTACATCCCGCAGAGCCATTACCCCAAGCCCCAGGGAAGCGGCGGTTTCGTGGATGGCCTGAGTTATGATTTCACCCAATTCCCCGGACCGGCTTCCGCCGGGGAAAAAAACAAGCCCCGTCCCATAGCGCCCGCTTTCGGGGAGGGTGGGAATTAGCTTTTTATAGTATCCCTGGGGTATACGGAGGAGCACCCCCGACCCGTCGCCGGTTTTATTATCCGCGCTTTCCGCGCCCCGGTGCTCCATCCGCTCCAGCACCTCAAGTCCCCGTTTCAAAATGTCATGAGAAGGACGCCCCTTAATATCCGCTACAAATCCTATGCCGCACGTATCATGTTCATATTCTTGTTTATATAAACCACTCCACGACAAGCCATTCCAGGGTTGCCAACCGGGACGCTGATGAGTCCCCTCCTCACGATCATTCATACAAACTCCTTCTGTGTAAGGGATTTCCGTATTGTAGGGAAAATCAGGTAGTTATGCAAGCTATGGGTCAAAAACGCCGGCAATTCCGATTTCACCCGACAGGAGGGCGTCCGGAGACGGCACTGAACAGGAAACGCCGGGTTTCCTGGAAGCAACGGGAACTTCATTACGCAAACCCCAGAAAAAATTAATTTTCCGTGTACTATAATAACTACCGACAAAGATTTTCCGCTGTTCGTTGTTGGTAATACAAAAAATGTTTATTGTTTTACTGCGCCATGTACTGTTGTATTTATACCAAAAAATAGAGAGCCCCTTACCGGACATAAAGCAAGATGAGATTATTTTGATGAATTTCAAAAGATGTTTAGGAAAAAATTGTTGATAAATT
>JAITLF010000274.1 GCA_031278025.1 Treponema sp. | reverse complement strand
ATGGTCTCGTTGGTAATATGGCTGTAAACTTCCTTGTTTTGAAGCAGGATCAGTTGATTTAAGATCTGATTAAGGGTTTCGTTATCATCCGCGCTGGCGGCGGGATAGGTGATAGTAAGCACAGGATTTTCGATATAGGTAGGATTCTCGATGTATGTGGGGTTCTCGATGTGGGTAGGAAATTCAACAATAACGGGGTAATTTCCCGAATCCCTATCAAAATCCGGGGCAACGGCCGCTTGCGTCGCCTTGCCGCTCTCGGCGCCGGAAACATCAACTACCGGCGGGGACGGGGCGATAAACACAGAAACCTCGTAGTTTAGAGTATCCCCATTCTGGTCGCGCACCGTGTATAGTACCGGAGTCGCCGGATCCGCGGCCGCTCCGGTAAAATCCCTCGGCTGCCCGCTTATGGGGCTTACGGAAGCGCCCTTGTAGTAAATCTCAGGCCGTAACGCGCCCAAGTCCGTACCGGCGGGAACCGTCAGGGCGATGGTATGGTTTACCTGGTCTATCACCCCCTGTACCAGCGGATCCTTGAAGTAAAAGCCTGTTATTATCTTATCGGTGCCGCCAACGCCATTTTTTTCGACGATATGTACCGTGTATTCCCTGACGCTGCCGTCTTCCGCCGTTACCGTGTAGGTTTTCGGCTTGGTGAAATCAAGCGATGTCTCCGGCGCGGGGCTTATGGACGCCCCCACGTAGTCAATGAGGGGGGCTTTGTTGTCAAGAGCCGCGTTTTTCGGGACAAGCGCCAGAATGGGGTACTTCCCATCCGGCTGGGGTTCCCCGCCTATGAGGTCCTCCTCCCCCGCGACGCCTAACCTGAAGGAGGTTATCGCCTTGTCATGGCTTTTTTCCCGCTCAACGGTAACGGTATATTCTTTGGTTGAATCGTCCCGTGCGACAACCGTCCACCGTGTCTCCGCGGAAAAATCGCCGGTAAAATCAAAAGTTTCCGTTGAATGAGGGGCGCCCAGCGGCCCCAGGGTTAAAACACCCGTGTGGGTAACATGGGCGGTCAAACGCGACAGGCCCGTTCCTGCCGGAACCGTAACCGTGATGGCGCCCTTCGCCTGATCTCCACCGCCCTGATCTATGCGGCCTTCCACCCGTACGTTGGAGGAACCGGACGGGGACACGTCAATCGCAAAGCCGGCAATCTCTTTGCTGGAAGGCCCCTTTACATAAACCGTAACGAGGTAAACGGCGGTAGAGCCGTCCTCCGCGGTAACCGTATAATCCACCGGGGAGCTGAAATTTCGCGGCGCGCCTGACGGCGGCGCTAAGGATTTCCCAATAAATTCAACACGGGGAGCGAGGGCGCCGGGGCCGGTTCCCTCAGGCAGGATGATCGCTATCGGTATTTTCCCGGAAATATCATGTTCGCTGCCGATGGGGAGGTCGGTTTCCCCGTCAATGCCGAAAGAAAACGCGGTGATTTCTTTGCCGCCCCCAGGGCCGCTGCTGCGGCCGGAAGGGTCTTCGTTTCCAGCAGCCGGTATGTCTATCCACTTTAATACCGGGTTGGAACAGGCCGCCAGCGCGCCCGCAAGGATGAAATGGATCAGAAACTTTTTCACATTACACCTCCCGGCAATGGGGCCGCTCCGCTTCCTTTATGCCCGCATTCCCCCACACCTTTTTATTGAAAGCAGTGTACTTATTTTCTTTTTAATTTGTCAATATTCCGCACTGTCTCTGTCAGGGCGGGCGCGTTTTTACGAGATCCGGGGGGCAGGTCCGGCGGTTCCGGGACCGGGTTTCGTGATCCCAGGCCCGCTTCCCGAAGCGCCAGACTCAAGTCTAGAAGCGCCAGACTTAAGTCTAGAAGCGCCAGACTTAAGTCTAGAACCTCCAGACTTAAGTCTAGAAGTTCCAGACTTAAGTCTAGAAGTTCCAGACTTGAGTCTAGAAGTTCCAGACTTAAGTCTAGAAGCGCCAGACTTGAGTCTAGAAGTTCCAGACTTGAGCCTAGAAGTTCCAGACCTGGGGCCGGGATTTCCGGGCCCGCTTCCCAAAGTCCCGGACCCCTCGCGCGGGAGCAGTTCTTCGGGTAAAATAAAAACCATGAACAACGCCGCCGCATTGGAAAAAATCCTCGCCGATCCCGCCTTTGCCGCGAATATCGTGGCCGAAAGGCTCCTCCCGGCCAGGGAAGGGGTTTACGCGCCGTTTCCTGAAGACCTGGACCCGGCGATTGCCGGCGCCCTCAGGCGGCGGGGGATTGCCAAAATCTACCGCCACCAGAAAGAGGTGTGGGATGAAGTCCGGCGGGGCCGCCATGTGGTGGTGGTTACCCCGACCGCTTCGGGGAAAACCCTCTGTTACAACCTGCCGGTTCTCCAGGCCCTGCTTAAGGACGAGAAGAGCCGGGCCCTCTACCTCTTTCCTACTAAGGCCCTTTCCCAGGATCAGCAGGCTGAATTGAATGAACTTGCGGGTCCTGGCGGGCTTCCCGTCAAGATTTCCACGTATGACGGGGACACTCCGGAGGGCCTGAGGGTTGCGGCCAGGGACCAGGGGCGTATCATCATTTCCAATCCCGACATGCTCCACGCCGGGGTCCTGCCCAATCATCCCCGGTGGATCAAATTTTTTTCGAACCTGAAGTATGTGGTCATCGACGAAATCCACGCCTACCGGGGCGTCTTTGGGAGCCATGTCGCCAATGTGATACGCCGCCTCCGGCGGGTCGCCGCGTTTTACGGGTCCAGGCCGCTTTTCATCCTCTGTTCCGCTACTATCGCCAACCCGCGGGAGCTGGCGGAGACCCTCATCGGGAACCGGGCCGCCCTGGTGGACCGCGGCGCCGCGCCGAGGGGGGAGAAGCGGGTCATCCTCTACAACCCGCCCCTGGTGGACGCGGTACAGGGGATCAGGCGGAGCGTGGTTACCGAAAGCCGGCGCTGGATGCTGGCGTTCCTTAAAGGGGGGATCAAGACCATTCTCTTTGCCCATTCCCGGATCAAGGCCGAGGTGGCCGCCGCGTATGTGAACGGGGACCTGGCCAACCTCTTTACCGGCAATTCCCGCCTGCGGGTGGAAGCCTACCGGGGCGGGCTTCTTCCCAACGAGCGGCGGGAGATAGAGCGGGGGCTTCGGGAAGGAACCATCCAGGGGGTGGTATCCACCAACGCCCTGGAACTGGGGATAGACATAGGCGGCCTTGACGCCTCGGTGGTGGCGGGTTTTCCGGGTTCCTTCAACTCCTTCTGGCAGCAGTCGGGCCGGGCCGGGCGCCGGAAGGGGGCATCCATAGCGGTCTTTGTGGCGTCTTCTTCCCCGCTGGACCAGTTCATCATGAACAACCCCGAATGGTTTTTCCGGGAAAGCTCCGAAGAGAGCCGCATTGATCCCGATAACCCGTATATCCTTACGGATCATGTAAAGTGCGCCGCCTTTGAACTTCCCTTTAGGGACGAGGCCCTGGAAGAAGGCGCCGGGCCGGAGGCGGATCCCTTTGGGCCTGAGGTACGGGAGGTCCTGGGGTTCCTGGAGGAGGAGGGGATAACGCGCCATACCTCCGGCGGGGTTCCCGCCGGGACCGGGGGAGGGGAGGGGAGCGGGCCGGCGGCGAAGGCTCCGGGCCGCTGGTACTGGGCGGACCGGTCCTTCCCGGCGGAAGGGGTCAGCCTGAGATCGGCCGCGGCGGACAACGTGGTTATTGTGGACTGTACCGGCGGGCGGAACGCGGTGATCGGCGAGATGGACCGGCCCAGCGCCAAGGAACTCATCTTTGAAAACGCGGTTTACCTGCACCGGGGCAGGCAGTACCTGGTGGAATCCCTGGACATAGAGAACCGCAAGTGCCTGGTACGGGAGGCGGAGGTGAACTACTTTACCGACGGCCTGGTGAAGACCGACGTCAAGGTCCTTACGGAGGACGAGCGGCTCGGAAACGGGGTAGCCGGGGACATCCTGGTCCGTTCCCAGGCGGCTAAATTCAAGAAGATACGGTTCCATACCCACGAGACCATAGGCTACGGCGACATAAACCTGCCTGAGGAGGAGATGCAGACCCGGTTCCTGGCCCTGCTCTTTGGGCCCGGGACGCCGGCTGGCGAAGTCCTGCGGGACCGGGGAGAAGCGGAAGCCGGTTCCATCCTTTCGGGCGCGGGTACGCTGATCAAGCATATAGCCCCCATCTTCCTGCTCTGCGATCCCCGGGACCTGGGGATCGCGGAACGGGTCCGGGACCCGCACTTCGGCATCCCGGCCCTCTACATCTACGACAAGTATCCCGGCGGGACCGGCCTTTCCGAAGCCCTTGCCCGCCGGACTGAAGCCCTCTTTCGGTCGGCTTACGCCGTAACGGCGGCCTGCCCCTGTACGGCGGGCTGCCCTTCCTGCGTGGGGCCGGGGGGAAACAAGCCGGGGACCCGTGCCTTTCTTGAGGCGCTGGCTGTTCATGCGAAGTAACCTGCGTTCCCGGCTCCGGCGTATACGGGAACTAACGGCCCCGGCTTCCGCCCCGGCCCCGGCCCCGGCCCCGGCTTCCGCCCCGGACTTGGGGCCGGATTGGACGCCGGCGGGATATATGACCGTGAAGCGGGCCATGCTCCTGGACGCTCCGCCGTTCACTCCGGTTTTTCCCCCCGCCCTGTGGATACTCATCCCGGACCTGACGCGGTATGCTCCCGGCGAGGCCGCCGGCCCGGCGGCCTCGCCGGCGGCCTCGCCGGGGGATCTCCTGTTTTTCGACCTGGAAACCACCGGGCTTTCAAGCGGGGCCGGGGTCGCGGCTTTTCTGGCGGCTTTTGGCCGGCTGGTTCCGGGCGGGGCCGCGGGGGATCTGAAACTGGAAATCACCCAGTACCTGCTCCTGGACTATCCGGGGAAAGAAGATTTTCTGGAGGCGGCGCTGGCGGAATTCCGGGAGCGGGCCGGCAGAGCGCCCCTGACGGTTACCTACAACGGCAAGACCTTTGATTCCCAGATACTCACGGTACAGTGCCTGATGAGCGGCAAGAAGCCGCCGGTCCTTTTTCATGCGGACCTCCTCCACCCGGCACGGCGGCTTTGGAAACGGGTCCTCCCAAGCTGTTCCCAGGTGGAAATCGAGACCGCCGTCCTGGGGCTTGACCGGACCGGGGATACGCCCGGCGCGTTGGCGCCCGACAGTTGGTTCGCCTTCCTCAAGACCGGGGAAACCGCGGCCCTCAGAGGCGTTTGCGATCACAACGTGAAGGACATCCGCGGCCTGATGCGGCTTTTCGCGGCCTTAGCCCGCATAGCGGAAGATCCCTTAGCGGCATGGTCTGTGTATGGTTACGATTTGGAAAATCTTGCCCTGCACTGGCGGAAGGCCTGCCGGCAAAACCGGAAATACAGGGAGGAGCGGGGGATTGAAGGGGAAATCCCCCAAACCGGAAAATCGCTCCTTGCTCTGGCGGCCAGGCGGGGGCTTCCCCAGGCGGCCCTGGCCCTGGCCCGCGACCTGTTCAGGGCCGGGGAGTATGAGGCGGGACAAGGGCAGCTGCGGAAAATCGCGGCGGGGGATTATTCCCCGTATATGAAAGCCCTTGCCTGCCGGACCCTGGCGATTGACGCGGAACGGCGTTTGCGGGACCTGCCGCTGGCCCTTTCGTATTCGGAAGCCGCGCTAGGCCTGGATATGTCTTCGGTCCTGCCCCAGCGGCTGCGGGAAGACCTAAGCCGGCGCAGGGACCGGCTTTTGGAAAAACGCGCCGGCCTTGCCCGAAACCGGAGTTCAGAAGTCCGGTTTATGTCTCCGAGACTTTGAACTTCGACACCTCCCGCACCAGCGCATCAATACTTGCTTTATTCTCCCCGCTGATGGCATTAACCCGGTCAACCGCCACATTGATCTGATCCGCCCCGGTGGCCATCTCGTTCATCCCGTTGCTTATCTCCTGGGTAACCGCTTCCAGATTCTTGCTTTCATGGATAACCTGTTTGCTCCCCTCCTGCATCTCCGTGGAACCATCCTTGACCCTTTGGGTTAGATCATTTAATTGTTCAACAGCCTCCAGGATCTGCTGGCTTCCCTCTCCCTGCTCTTCCATCGCATTGCGGATATTTTCCTCCTGGTCCGATACGATCCTGACGCCGTTGTCTATGGCTTCAAACTTGTTGAGCACGCTTTCGGTGGACTTGGTTATCTTGTCGATTGCACCTTTGATCTTCTTGAGGACCGCGGAAATTGTCTTGGACTGCTCTCCGGAATTTTCCGCCAATTTACGGATCTCGTCGGCCACCACGGCAAAACCTTTGCCCGCTTCCCCGGCGTGGGCCGCCTCGATAGCCGCGTTCATGGACAAAAGATTCGTCTGACTGGCGATGTTTTCCATCACCGCGTTGATCTCCAGAAGCCCCTCGGATTCACGGGCGATCTCCTGGATATCCGTCGCCACGTCCTGCAGGCCGGCACGGCCCACTTCGGAGGATTCTATCAACTCTTTGACGTTGGCGGCGTTCTTTACCAGGGTTTGGGTAACGGACTGGATATTCGCGAGCATCTCCTCGATGGCCGATGAAGACTGGGCCACGCTGGCGCTTTGTTTGTCCACATGGCCGTTAAGTTTATCAATGTTTACGGTGATCTGTTCCATGGTCGCGTTGGTTTCCGTTACCGAGGCGGATTGATTAAGCACCCGGCCCGTGATGCTCTGAATATTGGCGGTAATTTCGTTAATTGCGGCGGCAGTTTCGGTCATATTGCTGGCAAGCTCGTTCCCGATATCAAAAAGCGTGACGGACTGATTTTTAATGGTTACCACGAGGGTTTTGATCTTGTCCAGCGTGCCGTTAAAGACGGCGGCCATATCTCCGATTTCGTCCGTGCGGTGTATATCCAACTGCCGGGTCAAATCCCCCTCCCCGACGGCGGTAAAAATCGTCATCATATGTTTGATAGGATTGCTGATGGAACGGGCAATCATAAGGGCCGCGGCCCCGATAACGAGGAGCATTATCACGCTTGTGATGATACTCATGCGGAGCATCCTGAGTACCGGCGCATTGATGACCTTATGGGGTATCCCTATCGCCAGCCCCCAGGGAGTGCTCGTTTCCCCTACCGGAATCGGGGTGGAGAAGATGTCATACTGGGCTTTCTCCTTGCCGATGGTAACGGCGTTGGAGAACGCTATCTGGGCGCCCGATTGTACGGCGCGTACCAAATCCGGCAATTTGTTCCCCGCCATATCCGCTTCGGTAACGCTCATGTGTTTCCCAAGCCGGGAAGGATCGAAATGGCCCGCCACAATCCCCCCGTTGCTGAACACCGCGGCCACGCTGCCTTCGTAGGGCCTGATGGCCTCCACGTTGGATTGAATCTTGTTCAGCTCAATATCGACGCCCGCGACGCCGACGACCCGGCCATTCTTTTTTACCGGCACCACCAGGGAGGTAATCAGCGTGTTGGTTCCGCCGATCTCGTAAAAATACGGCTCCACCACGGTTTCTTCCCCGGTCTGCCGGGGAATGAGGTAATAGTCGCCGGCGCCGATGACCGCATAATTCACCAGCGCATCCAGTTTGATGCCCCCCGCGGTCCGGATCCAGTAGGAGATAAACCTGCCCGTCGCATCCGTTCCCGGCGTGTTGGCGTACTGCGCGTCAAGGCCGTCCAGGGCGTTTGGTTCCCAGCACGTCCAGGCAGAGGCTAGTTCCGGGTTTTTTTCGGTCAGCTGCTTGAGCAAAAGGTTATAAAAGAAACGCCGTTCCGCAGGCTCTATCTCTTCATAGGTTTCCATCGACTGCGCCAAAGCCCTGGCAACGGAAAAAGAAGATTCAAGCCATAATCCAAGCACGCTGGCTTCATTGCTTGCCAAATTCCTCAACTCGTTGTCGGTCAGCGCCGTGATTTGTTTTTGGGAACGGTACAAGATACTTCCCAGAAGGATGCCGATCCCCGAAAAGGCAAGGGCAAGAATCATGATGACGAGTTTTTTTCCTATTTTCATACTTCACCTCCTATGCTAATCATTTCAATGGTGATTATACCGAATGATCTCAATAGAGGGAACGGGAATTTATTGTAAGTAATAAAGGCTCCCGTAGGATCAATACAGGCTCCCGTACTGATCAGAAAGGCTCTTTGTTCGATCGGGAAGGCTCCGTTTCCCTATGCCAAAATTCCGTTTTTGGCCGGGCATGAAGGCGTTTTGGCCGGCGGCCCGGTTGTTCTGTTCGCAGCCTGTTCCGAACGTACCTTAATCCCGCGCGCTTTGGGGGCTTGGAACAGGCCCGGATAGTAAATCCGGCGCGCCGTGTACTACCGCCCGTGGCAGAACTTGTACTTCTTCCCCGATCCGCACGGGCAGGGATCGTTCCGGCCCACCTTGGGATAGGCCCTGATCACGGTAGCCGCCGCGTTCTGTGCCTGGCCGGAAGGCCCGGCCTTTCCTGGGCCGCCCCCCGAAGCGGCGCCGCCCGCGAAAGCCCCCATAGTACCGTGGCTTGCCGATTGGACGGCGGCGGAAGACCTGGCCCGGGCATCCCGGTTATCCGCCGCCTGTATCCGTACCAGATGAACCCTGGAAGCGATTTCCGAACGGATGGTATCTATCATCGTGTCGAAAATCTGGAAGCCTTCGAGCTTGTATTCCGTCAAAGGGTTTTTCTGCGCGTACCCTCTCAAGTACACCGCCTCCCGTAAACCTTCCATGTTTTCCAGATGATCAAGCCACTTGCGGTCTATGGACTGGAGGTATTGCAGCCTGATGAAGGAATTGAGGTTGGCTTCCCCCACCAGGCTTTCTTTGTTATTGATGTCTGCTTCCAGATCCTCTAGGATCCGCGCTTCAAGTTTTTCCGCCGTAAGGGCTTCCCTGGGTTCCTCCTCATGAAGCAGGAGGATATAACCGAACTGGGTCTTGAGGTATGCGGCCAGTTCCGAGAGGGCAGTATCCTGGTTCAGGCGCTGGGCGTTCCGGTAGGTATCCAGCGCCGTCCTGAGCATTTCCGCGGAAGCCTCGTTTACGCGGGATTTAAGGCTGCGGTCCTTGAGAATGGCGTCCCGCTGTTCGTAGATGAATTTCCGCTGCTGGTTGAGAACGTCATCGTATTCCAGAAGGTGCTTGCGAATTTCGAAGTTCCGTTCCTCCACCTTCTTCTGGGATTTTTCTATGCTTTTATTGAGCCAGGGATGATAGATGGGTTCCCCCTCTTCCATGCCGAGGCGGGCTAAAAACCTCTTAATGTTCTCCCCCCCAAAAAGGCGCATCAGGTCGTCATCCATAGAGATGAAGAATTTGGACCGGCCGGGATCGCCCTGACGCCCGCCCCGCCCCCTAAGCTGGTTGTCAATACGGCGGCTTTCGTGGCGCTCCGTGCCGATGACATAGAGACCGCCCAGGGATTTTACCGCTTCGTAGTCGGCCCGCCACCGTTCGTACTCTTCCTTGAAGATTTGGTCGTATTGCTCAGGCGGCGCGTCGGTTCCCGCTTTCTTGCGGGCCCGGTGTTCCGGACTGCCCCCAAGTTTTATGTCCGTCCCCCGCCCGGCCATGTTGGTGGCTATGGTAACCGCGCCCTTCGCGCCCGCTTCGGCAATGATGGCCGCTTCCCGTGCGTGGTTTTT
This sequence comes from Treponema sp., assembly GCA_031278025.1. The sequence goes on along the minus strand of JAITLF010000274.1, from coordinate 6,808 downwards.
AGCGTTGAGCACTTCGTGGCGTATCCCCCGGCGGGTAAGAAGGCCAGAGATACGCTCCGATTTCTCTATAGACACCGTACCCACCAGCAGGGGCTGGCCCCGCTTGTGAGCCTCGGCAATCTCTTCGCACAGGGCGTTGAATTTATCTTTTTCGTTGAGGTACACCTCATCGTTTTCATCGCCGCGGACAACCGGCAGGTTCGTGGGGATAACCGCCACGTCTAAGTTGTAGATCTTATTGAATTCCACCGCCTCGGTGTCGGCGGTCCCGGTCATGCCGGAAATTTTTTCATAGAGCCGGAAGTAGTTCTGAAAGGTGATGGTCGCCAGGGTCCGGTTCCGCTGGGCAATCCTGATCCGCTCCTTGGCTTCTATGGCCTGATGAAGCCCGTCGGAATACCGCCGTCCGTAAAGGATACGTCCGGTAAACTCATCCACAATCTGAACCAGGCCGTCCTGCACCACGTAGTCCACATCCCGGTGAAAAAGCTTGTGGGCCCGCAGCGCCTGGGTAAAATAATGGAGGTATTCAAAATTTTCCTCGTCTACAATAGCCCCTTTGATGAGGTTCCGCTTTTGGAGCAACCCCTCAATCTTGGCAAGCCCCGTGTTGGTAAAGGATATGTTCCTGTTCTTCTCGTTGAGCTTGTAATCGCCGGTAACTTCCTCGCCCTGGGCTTCGTCAGGATAGTCGCCGTCTTCCTTCTTTATAACTTCCCCCAAGGTTCCCAGAAGCCGGTCAACCTCGGCGTACTTGTAGGTATCGTCCTCGGCGGCCCCGGAAATGATGAGGGGAGTCCGGGCTTCGTCGATAAGGATGGAGTCTATCTCGTCCACCACGCAGAAGACGTGGCCCCGCTGCACCCGGCCGTCCATATCCCAGCGCATGTTGTCCCGCAGGTAATCAAACCCGAACTCGTTGTTGGTCCCATAGGTGATGTCGCAGGCGTAGTTCTGTTTGCGCCGCTCGTTGTCCATGTCGGAGAGGATGGTTCCTACCGTAAGCCCCAGGCAGCTGAAAACCGGGCGCATCCAGTCGGCGTCGCGGCCCGCCAGGTAGTCGTTCACCGTAACCACGTGAACCCCTTTACCGGAAAGGGCGTTAAGGTAGGTCGCGGCAACGCTCATCAGGGTCTTGCCTTCCCCGGTCTTCATCTCCACGATCTTCCCCTGGTGAAGCACGATTGATCCCAGAACCTGCACGTCGTAGGGCCGTTCCCCCAGATTGCGCCGGGCGGCTTCCCGTGCCAGGGCAAAGGCTTCAGGCAGCATGGCGTCAAGGCTTTCACCGGCGGCATACCGTTCCTTGAAACGGACGGTCATCCGGGGGAATTCCCCAGCCGGAAGGGAAGCGGCCCAGGCTTCTTTTTCGTTGACATGGTGCAGTATCGGTAAAAGCGCTTTAAGATCCCGTTCATGCTGGGAACCAAACAGGGCTTTAATTAACGTTTCAAGCATAGGAGAAATGTAGCGTGTATTATCCGTGAGTGGCAAGGGAGCGGTTTTAAGAGAGCCGGGAGGACGGGGGCCCGAAGGACGGGGGGTCCGAAGGCCCCCAGACCCCCAAAAGGAGGTTTTCCAGCCGGCTGTAAAAATTTTATAACCGGTTAGAAAAGTTTTATAACCGGTTAAAAAAGTTTTATAACCGGCTGGAAACGTTTTGCCGCCGCCTGTGCGCTCAGGCCTTCCCTTACAGCCGGATAGCCGGACGGTACGGCTGATACATCAAATGCCGGTAAGGGAGGGGTTTATGTCTCTGGCGTATAAAGAATATCCGGCCCCCGGCGGGCGGCGGTACCCCTGTGCCGGTTATCGTGCATGGGCCCGGATGACTTCCAGGCGGAAATCACCGGCGGAACCCTGTTTATGATGAGCCCGCCCTTTGGAGTCAGGCGGTATCCCCAGGGGAATCAACGTGACGATACGGTGGTGGGTGGAACCGGATATCGCGGTTGTCCGCGATCCCGCAAAGGTGGGCAACCGGGGCTGTAACGGGGCGCCGGACCTGGTGATCGAAGTCCTGCCTCCTTCCACCGCCCAAAAGGACCGGCGGTTAAATTCCGCCCCGGTACAGGTCTATACCCGTGAACACGGCCGGTTCGCGGCAAACGCCTATGGCCTCCCTGATCCGGAAGACGAACCGGCCCACGATACCCCGGATGATCCGCCGGATGATCCGCCGGATCATCCGCCGGATCATCCGCCGGATCATCCGCCGGATCACGTCCCGGTTTCGGTACTGCCGGGCGTGGTCATTGATTTGAAGACGGTTTTTCCCGCGTTACCCCCCGCACCCTAAGGGATAAACACCAGCCCTCCCCCGTCCGCCCGGCCTTTGCCGGACGGGGCGCGGTCTGCGGTAATCCGGTCGCCTTCTTTGAAGGTTCCGGCGATGATGGCCTTAGCCAAAGGATTCTCCAGTTCCGCCTGGATGGTACGCTTCAGGGGCCGGGCGCCAAAGAGGGGATCATACCCCCGTTCAACCAGCAGGTCCCTGGCGGCCTGGGTAAGCGTTAGGGCGATCTTCCGGCCCGCGGCAATACGGGCGGCCAGGCGGTTGAACTGTATGTCAACGATCTTTCTGATTTCGTCCTGGCCCAGGCGGTTGAATATCACCGTCTCGTCAATGCGGTTCAAGAATTCCGGACGGAAACGCTGTTTAAGCAGTTCCGTCAGGGAGGCGCGGATGTCTTCTTCCTTCTCCGCAGACAGGATCAAATCGGAGCCCAGGTTACTGGTCATGATGATTATCACGTTTTTGAAGTCCACAAGGCGGCCCTGGCCGTCGGTAAGGCGGCCGTCGTCCAAAATCTGAAGGAACACGTTGAATACCTCCGGGTGGGCCTTTTCGATCTCGTCAAAGAGGATCACGCTGTACGGACGGCGGCGTACCGCTTCCGTAAGCTGGCCGCCCTGCTCATACCCCACATATCCGGGGGGCGCACCGAGGAGGCGGCTTACCGAGTGTTTTTCACCGTATTCGCTCATGTCGATGCGGGTCAGGGCCTTTTCCTCGTTGAAAAGGAATTCCGCCAGGGTTTTGGCAAGTTCGGTCTTGCCCACCCCCGTGGGCCCCAGGAACAGGAAGGAACCCAAGGGGCGGCCCTCGTCGGAAAGCCCGGCTTTGTTCCGCCTGATGGCATCCGCCACCGCTTCTACCGCCGGCTTCTGGCCCACCACCCGCTGTTCAAGCACCTTTTCCAAATCCAGGTATTTGCCCAGCTCCCCGGACAGCATCTTCGCTACCGGTATGCCCGTCCATGAAGAAACCACACGGGCTATATCCTCCTCGCTCACCTCCTCCCGCAGCAGCGCCTGGGCGCCCTTGGCGGAAGCGTTCCGCTTCGCTTCCATTTGCGCGGCCAGCCGGATGAGTTCCTTCTGCGCTTCGGGAATTTTGCCGTGCTTTACCTCGGCGGCTTTTGTCAGATTCCCTTCCCGCTCATACCGGGTTTCTTCTATTCTCAGTTCTTCGATTTGCTGTTTGATCTCCCTGATAGCCTGGATGTCCTTCTTTTCGTTCTCCCACCGGGCCTTCATGGCATCCCGCCCGGCGCCGGTGTCGGCGATCTCCTTTTCCAGCTTTTCAAGCCGCTCACGGGAAGGCGTATCCTCCTCCCTGGCCAGCGCCTGCTTTTCTATGGAAAGCTGTAACAGCTTCCGCTCCAGCTTATCCAGTTCCGTAGGCCGGCTGTCCAGTTCCATCTTGAGCCGGCTCGCGGCCTCGTCCACCAGGTCTATGGCCTTGTCGGGGAGAAACCGGCTCGTGATGTACCGGTTCGACAGCGCGGCCGCCGCTACCAGGGCTTCGTCCTTAATTCTAACCCCGTGGTGTACCTCGTAGCGTTCCTGCAATCCCCGCAGAATGGCGATGGTGTCTTCCACCGTCGGTTCCGCAGTGTAAACCTGCTGAAAACGCCGCTCCAGCGCCGCGTCCTTTTCAATGTGTTTCCGGTACTCGTCCAGCGTGGTGGCCCCTATGCACCGCAGTTCCCCACGGGCCAGGGCGGGCTTCAATAAATTGGAAGCGTCGGTAGCACCCTCGGCGGCCCCCGCGCCTACCAGGGTATGGAGTTCGTCGATGAAAAGGATGATCGTTCCTTCGGAAGCCTGCACCTCGTGGATTACCGCCTTGAGGCGTTCCTCGAATTCGCCCCGGAACTTCGCCCCGGCTACCAAAGCCCCCAGGTCCAGGGCCAACAGTTTCTTCCCCTTGAGCCCTTCGGGCACGTCCCCGGCCACGATGCGCCGGGCCAGCCCCTCGGCAATGGCCGTCTTCCCCACTCCCGGCTCCCCGATGAGTACCGGGTTGTTCTTGGTCCGCCGGGAAAGGACCTGCATCACCCGGCGTATCTCCTCGTCCCGGCCTATCACGGGGTCCAGTTTTTCCTGCCGCGCCAGGGCGGTAAGGTCCCGGCAGTATTTGTCCAGGACCCGGTACTTGCCTTCAGGACTCTCGTCCGTTACCCGGACATTCCCCCGGATCCGCTTCAACGCGCTTAAGATCCCGCTCTTCGTAATCCCCGCCTTCTTGAGGAGTTCCGCCGCCTTCCCTTCCCCGGCGGCAATGGCGATAAGCAGATGTTCGGTAGCGATATAGTCGTCTTTAAGAGACGCGGCCTCGGTTTCAGCTTTCGCCAGAACCTTGGCCGCCGCGGAAGAAAAGAAGAGCTGCGCCGCCTCCCCGTACACCCGCGGGCCCGCCGTGATCAGCGCCTCAGTATCCCGGATAAGTTTATCCGCCTCCGCGCCTACCTGTTCGACCAGGGGCCGGACTATCCCGTCTTCCTGCCGGAGCAGGGCCAAAAGGAGATGCTCAACCGCTACCTGGGAATGATCTTCTTTTTGCGCGATTACGGAAGCGTCATTCAGCGCTTCCCGTGCTTTTATTGTGAACTTTTCGTAATCCATGGGTAAAAAATAAAAAAAACAGCGGGGAAACGGCAACACCCGGGGCAAAAAATGAGGGAAGAGGGATCACACGCCCATGCAGGTTCCCACGGAAACGGCGGTGTCTATCATGTAGTGATCCGCCGGCACGGTTTTGACCTTGCCGGCGGGAACGCTCAGGTCCACGGAACCGATTTCGCTGCCGGTAAGGGCGACCATCCTGCCGTATTCCCCGCGGGCCAGAAGCTCCGCCGCCGCGGTTCCCAGGCTTGTGGCAAGGACCCGGTCCGAGGCGACCGGTACGCCGCCCCGCTGCACATAGCCCAGGACCGCGGCCCGTGTTTCCATGCCGGTCTCCGCCGCGATTTCCCGTGCAACCCGGTAGGCTGCGGAAGGGGCGCCTGACTGTTCGCGGTATTTCTTCCGCTCCTTCTTCTCCATTTTGGCTTCCTCCGCCGAAAGAGCGCCTTCGGCAACAACCACGATGGAAAAGTTCTTGCCGCTTTGAAGGCGGGCTTCCAAGTGCCGGCCAATGGCTTTAATCGAGTAGGGAATCTCCGGAATGAGGATCACGTCCCCGCCGCCCGCGATCCCGGCGTAAAGGGCAAGCCATCCGGCTTTATGGCCCATGAGTTCTATCACGATCACCCGGCTGTGGCTTTGGGCGGTGGAATGGAGCCGGTCTATGGCTTCCACCCCGATAGTCAGGGCTGAATGAAAGCCAAAGGCCCTATCCGTACCCATGATGTCGTTGTCTATGGTTTTAGGGAGCCCTAAAACATTGAGCCCTTCCTGAGCCAGGAGGTATCCGGTGGTATTGGTCCCGTTCCCCCCCAGGACCACCAGGCAGTCAAGGTTGAGCTTCCGGTAGTTTTCTATAATGGCCCCCACCTTATCCCCCCTGATTTCGTCGGTGCCGTTTTGGACCTTCCCCTGGTTCTTGAAGGGCTTTTCCCGGCTGGCCCCCAGGATGGTGCCTCCCCGGGTTAATATACCGGCAAAATCCCCAGGCTCCAGGATGCGCCAGGATTCGTCGATAAGCCCCCGGTATCCATGGGCAATGCCGACTATGTTCATGTTGTACCGGTCATACGCCGCCCGGCATACCCCGCGTATCGCGGCGTTCAGCCCCGGACAATCCCCCCCGGCGGTAAGTATGCCAAAGGTCCTGGTAGCGCTGGATTTAGTTTCCATAACGGTGAGTATAACCCGATAGCACCGATGAGGCCAGTCACCGCAGGGCGAGCGCATTAAACATTCTTGGGGAGCCAGCCGCCACAGGCTCCCTTACCGCCGCCGGCGGCTACGACGCCTCGCCAGACTTCATCATGATGTCCGGCGCGGTTTTCTGGCAGCGGGGCCTGGGGCGTGTAAACCCAGGTTTGTGCGCCGCAAAAGTGTTTTTGCGCTGCGCAAACCCGGGTTTCTGATCAAGAAACCCGGGTCCGGCAGCACCGGAGCCCCGGCGGGGCGTGTCCGAAACGGGGCATACGGCCCGAAACAGCAATCCCGGTTTTCCTGCGTTGAACACCGTAAACGGCTTTAAGAAATGGGAATGGTATTTTTTTCAGGAGGGGCCGGATTCAATAGGGAAAAATCTCCTCAGTATCCCGTTTCGGTTTTCTAATGAAGGGACGGCAACGCCGGAAAAACTGAATGCCTGGCAAATAAAAGGTGTAAAGTTACTGTTTTTGCCGCCCGCATACGCCCAAGCATGGTGCGATGACCGCCGCTGTTTGGACTGCCGGATAGACCCGGTGGCTAAAGCCCCATGGAAGTTTGCAGGGTGTGGGGGGCTCGGAAAATTGGAATTGCACGGGAAGCCCCCGCGATGCCGTAAGTCTATATACTGTGTGGGGACAAAGACGCCCATTTTTTAATTTCCTTATAACAGTTCCCACCTTGAGATTTAACCATC
>JAITLF010000260.1 GCA_031278025.1 Treponema sp. | reverse complement strand
CCAGAGCCCAACGGCTTACGATGCTGCACGCAACTCATTGAACCGCCGTGTACGGAACCGTACGCACGGTGGTGTGGGAGGACGGCTGTCCAAATAATGGACAGCCTCCTACCCGATTGCGCCGGATTAACCAACATTGCCCTAGGCCCGCCGTTTCGGTATACTCTTTTCGACAGGGGGAGAAGGATAGTGAACGTAGTCGTTATCGGCGCTCAATGGGGCGATGAGGGAAAAGGTAAGATAGTTGATTACCTGGCAAAAGAGGCCCAGATAATCGTGCGGTTTTCCGGCGGGGCCAATGCCGGGCATACCATCGTCATCGGGGATGAACAGTACGCCCTTCATCTTATCCCGTCTGGAATACTCTACCCCGATAAACTCGTGGTCCTGGGCGCGGGCATGGTCATAGACCCGGTGGCCCTTTTCAGCGAAATCACCATGCTGCACGACCGGGGAATCGACACTGCCGGACGGGTGTTCATATCCGACCGGGCCCATATCGTCCTGCCCCGGTACATCCGAATCGACAAGGAACGGGACCAGGCCCGGAAGAAGCCCATAGGCACCACGGGCCGGGGCATAGGCATCACCTATTCCATGAAAAGCGATAGGGACGGCATCCGCGTCGCGGACCTGTTTTGGAAGGAGAAGATGAACGAGCTGGACAAGGCGGATGGGGATTTTCTTGAGCCTTTTATCTCCCGGCTGGAAGCCATGTCCATAGACCTCTCTTCTTTTCTGATGCACCGGAAAAACGCCCAGGTCCTGTTTGAGGGCGCTCAGGGAACGTTGCTGGACCTGGACCTGGGGACCTACCCCTATGTATCCAGCGGTACATCCTGCTCCGCCGGGGCCGCCATCGGCGGCTGTGTGGGACCCCGGCGGCTGGACAAGATTCTGGGGGTGTTCAAAGCCTACTCCACACGGGTGGGGAACGGCCCCTTTCCCAGCGAATTCAGCGCCGGTTCCGAGGATGAGCTTTGCCGCTTTATCCGGGAAACAGGCCGGGAATACGGCGTTACCACCGGGCGGCCCCGGCGCTGCGGCTACCTGGACCTGGTGGCCCTGCGCTACGCCTGCCTCACCAACTCCATTGATTCCCTGGTGATGACCCACCTGGATGTCTACGACACCCTGGATGAAATCAAGGCCGGCATCGCCTACCGCATAGGAGACCGGATTGTGGAAACCTTCCCCGCTTCCATTGAGGCTTTGAACCGGGCCAAACCCGTGCTGCGCGGCTTTTCGGGTTGGAAGAATTCCCTCTCCGGCGCGCTGACCTACGAGGAATTCCCCGTGGCGGCTATGGAATACATCGAATTCATCGAGCGTTTCTGCGAAACTCCTATTGACGTGGTGTCCGTCGGGTATGACCGGAAGGAAACCATCATCAGAAAAAGCCCCTGGACCAAATCGGCGGGCAAATAACCGGCGCGGTTTTATAAAACATGGATAAAATACTGATACTGGACTTTGGAAGCCAGACGACCCAGCTCATCGGCAGGCGCGTCCGGGACTTGGGGGTCTATGCCGAGATCATCCCCGGCGACCGTTCCCTGGAGGGCGTTTTCCCGGCGGAGGCTTCCGGGGCCGGTACGCATAGCTTGAAGGGCGTCATCCTTTCCGGTTCCCCCGAATCGGTCTACACCCCGCAAGGCCCGGTCCCCGACCGGCGGATCTATGAATCGGGGCTTCCCCTCCTGGGGATCTGCTACGGCCTTCAACGTATGACAAGCGATCTGGGGGGCCGCGTGGAGCCCCTGCCGGAGCGGGAGTACGGCGGGGTGGGAGTCCGGGTTATCATGCCCGGCGAGGCGGACCGCTTTCCCAACCGGGAGGCGGCCCTGCGGTTCCTCGCCGCCTTTGACCCGGCGATTCCCCTGGCGGATATAATCGCCGGAAACGCTCTTGCCGGGGACGGCGGGGAACGGGCCTTTACCGCCTGGATGAGTCACGGGGATACGCTGACCCGCCTTGCGCCGGGCTTCCGGGAATACGGGACCAGCCGTACGGGCTTTCCCGCCGTGGCCCTTCACGAAGAGCGGCCCTGGTTCGGCGTGCAGTTCCACCCGGAAGCCACCCACTGCGAGCGGGGAAACGAGGCGCTGGCGGCTTTTGTGTTCGGCGTCTGCGGCTGTATCCGGGGCTGGTCTATGGAACAGTACGTCCAGGAGATTCGCGCTTCCCTTCCGGCACGGGCAGGGGACAACCCGGTGCTCCTCCTGATCTCCGGGGGCGTTGATTCCACCGTGGCCGCGGCCCTGCTCCTTGCGGCCCTGAAAAGCGCCCAGGTCCACCTTATGTACCTGGACACCGGCCTGATGCGGAAGGACGAGACCCGGCTCGTCGCGGCCAGCCTGGAACGCCTGGGGGCCCGTCATCTCCACATCGTCCGTTGTGAGGAGGAATTCCTTTCCGCCCTCAAAGGCATCACCGGGCCGGAGGCAAAACGCAGGGTTATCGGGGACTTCTTCATCATGATCCAGGAACGGGAAGTGGCCCGCCTTGGCCTGCCGGATTCCTGCTTCCTTGCCCAGGGTACCCTGTATACCGATCTCATCGAAAGCGGTAAGGGCGTGGGGAAGAAGGCCCGCCTTATCAAGAGCCACCACAATGTGGGAACCCCGCTGGTGGATGCCAAGCGCAGGGCGGGCCGCATCATCGAACCCCTGGACCGGCTCTACAAGGACGAGGTCCGCCGCCTGGGCCGCATCCTGGGTGTCGATGAGGAGATAGTGCGCCGCCATCCCTTCCCCGGCCCCGGCCTGGCGGTCCGTATCCTGGGGGAGGTAACCAAAGAAAAGTGCGGCATCCTCCGGGAAGCCGACGCGGTTTTTATAGAAGAACTGAAGAAACGCGCCCTCTACGACCAGATATGGCAGGCCTTCGCGGTACTCCTCCCCATCCGCTCCGTGGGCGTTGCCGGGGACATACGCAAGTACGGCTGGGTCTTGTCCTTGCGGGCCGTTGTCAGCGCCGACGGCATGACCGCCGATGTTTACCCCTTTCCCATGAAGGATCTGCTGGAAATTTCCACCCTCATCACCAATGCCATCCCGCAGATAGGGCGGGTTACCTACGATATTTCGTCCAAGCCCCCGGCCACCATCGAATGGGAGTAACCGGTAAACTTCCCCCGATAAACGTATCCCTATTTCCCCGCATTCGCGCCCGCGCCCGCATTCGCAGCCGCGCCCGCAGCGCGGATAAGCCGGTCATTGATGGCCGGCCCCAGACCCCGGGTTGGAACCAGTTCCGCCCGGATACGGGAAGCTCCCAAGCCGTCAAGAAAGTGCAAAAGTTCGAAGAGCCGGGCCGCCGCCTCGGCAAGGTTCCCGCAGTCCGAAAGGACCGGCGTCCAGCTTTCCGGAACCGGGGAACGGCAGGCCGCGGTCCCCAGCCAGATGTCTCTTGATGCGGCATCAAAGAAAAGGCGGGCCTCCCCGGGTTCCCAGGGCAAGGCGATCATCTCATCACGGGGGTGGACGGAAAGGGCGGTCCGGGGGGCGTAGTGGCTTTTGAGCTGTCCGGGAGCGCGGGGAGCGCCCGCGGCTTCCGCGCCGAAGGCTGCGGAGACAGACACCGGCCCGATGAGGGCTTCCAGCTCTTCCCGTGAAACGCCGCCCGGACGGAGGATACGGGGTTCCCCGGCGCAGAGGTCGAGGATGGTGGATTCCACCCCAACCAGACAGGGGCCGCCGTCCAGGATATAGTCCACCCTATCCCCCAACTGGTCCCGGACATGCCCGGCGCGGGTAGGGGACAGGTAGCCGAAAGGATTGGCGCTGGGAGCGGCGACCGCGCCGGAGGAAAGGCGGATTAGGCGCCGCGCAAGCGGATGCGCGGGAAGGCGGACGGCAATAGTTGGGAGGCCGCTTGAGGCAAGGTCCGGGACCGCGGCCTGTTTAGGCAGGATAAGGGTGAGCGGACCGGGCCAGAACCGCCGGATCAGCAGGGCCAGACGCCGCCGCCCCTGGCCGTCCAGCAGGGAGACATCCGCCGCCTTCTCCAGGGCATCCGGCTCCGCGATATGAACAATGAGGGGATCGAACCGGGGACGGCCCTTGACCTCGAAAACCCGTGCCAGGGCTGCGGGATTAAAGCAATCCGCGCCCAAACCGTAGACGGTTTCCGTAGGAAACGCCACCAGCAACCCGGCCCGGAGCGCTTCGGCGGCGGCGCGGATTGTATCGGCGGAGGGGGAAGCTGTTTTCATTTTGATTGTTGCATCGTTGCATAATCACCACGATTGTAAAAGAGGGGGCGGAGCCCCGCGGAGTGCGGGCGGACCCAGATTTGCGCAGCGCAAAAACACTTTTGTGCAGCGCAAAACCGGGTTTACACGCCCCAGGCCCCGTTCTAAAACGCCGATGCCGGGAGCGCCGCCGTTGTGGGAGTCCACGGGGGGTCGGGGCTACTGGCGGCGGCGCCGGTACTGGTATTGTCGCAGATAACCGCGCCGTACCCCATGACCAGGTTCCCGCCATCCACCCAGATGACGGGGGCGGTGTTGTTACCCGTGTCGTGGTCGTTTCCGCTCTTTAGGCCCTTAAAGGTGATGTTCTTCAAGGTCAGCGTTACGCCGCTCTTCACGGTTATTACGGGGGCGGGCGTCACGGGGGGCGCGCCGGTAAGGTCGATTACCCGGCCCCCTGCCGTCTGTAACGCGGCGTTGAAAATAGGAATTTATTACCGCTTAAAACCGCCTTAAAACGCCGTTAAAGGCGGGCCTCATCCCGCCTTTCCTCTATCCCTCCCTCCGCTCACCTGTCCCGTCCCGCTCTTGCCCTCCGGCTTTTCCGCGATAGGATAGTTACCCGTCAACACTTCGATTTTTCCCACTTGGGTTTTATGTCCATGCGTCATAGGGGAAGACATGGCAAACGCTATCGTATGCCAGCCGTTCCCCTCGGTAAAATCCGCCAGTGATTTATTCCGATATGAACCAGCAGGAACTTCCCCGTGAAGCTCTCCAGAAGCTTCAACAGATTATCGAAGTCCTCCTGGGTATATCCGTCATAATGGCCCTGAGCCGCTCCCCCATAGGGCGGATCAAGATAGAAGAACGCATCCGGCACGTCCCGGCTTTTGATGATCCTGAGGGCATCGCA
>JAITLF010000243.1 GCA_031278025.1 Treponema sp. | reverse complement strand
CGGATTTTGCCATTGAGAGCCTCACCAGCCCGGACGGCAGAATCCTGGGCAAAATGGCCCATTCGGAGCGGCGGGGGGATTTTGTCCACATCAACATTCCGGGGAACAAGCGGCAGAATATTTTTGAGGCGGGGGTCGCCTATTTCCGGTGAACACCTTACCTGCCCGGATAACCCGCGCCCCCTGGTTATCTGTCTTGCGGCGGCTGTAAAAGCCTCCATAAGCCGCGGCGGTACCGGCGGCGGGCATACGGGCCGATGAAGTCAAATGGCTGAAATCCTCCGGCGGGAACTGATCTACCTTTGGTACTATTTCGGCCTTCAGTTCCGTCAGATTGCCGGATACTGGATCTTAGGCATGGTACTGGGTTCCCTCATTTCCGTTTTTGGAAAGGAAAAGATACACGGCCTGTTTGCCGCATTGCAGGGGAAGAAGCTGGGCATTTTGGGGGTTATCCCTGCTTCCCTTATCGGCATTGCCTCCCCGCTCTGTATGTACGGTACTATTCCGATTGCCGCTTCTTTTTCCGAAAAAGGCATAGAAGATGACTGGCTTGCCGCTTTTATGATGAGTTCCATTCTCCTCAATCCGCAGCTGCTCTTTTACAGCGCCGCGCTGGGCGTCCCGGCTCTTGTCATACGGTTTGTCAGCTGCTTTCTCTGCGGCGCCGCGGCGGGGCTCTGCATCCGTTTTTTCTTCAAAAAGGGGCATTTTTTTAAGTTTACCGGTTTCACCCTCCCGGCGGATCATGATACCGATCCGAATCCTGTCCTCCGTTTCCTCAAAAATTTTCTGCGAAATATTAAGGCCACCGGCCTTTATTTCCTTGCCGGGATAATCCTCTCGGCCCTCTTTCAGCGTTATGTACCGGAGGAAACCATGGCGTCTCTTTTCGGCAGGGGAAACCGGGGTTTCGGTCTTCTTATGGCTGCCACCGTCGGCATTCCGCTTTATGTGTGCGGCGGAGGAACAATACCCCTGCTACAGCAATGGCTCACGGCCGGAATGAGCATGGGGTCTGCCGCCGCTTTTATGGTAACCGGACCGGCTACCAAGATTACCAACCTGGGGGCAGTCAAAATCGTACTGGGGATAAAACATTTTTTGTTTTATCTGGCGTTTATCATTCTGTCGGCCCTGGCCGCAGGATTTACAATAGATTATGTCTGCCGGTTCTGAATATTTACCGGGCAGCCCATGACAGTACACGGACCGCACCCGTTAACCCGGCAGCGCCAAGGCCAGCACTTCTTCAAAGCGATCCACGGGATGAAAGGCGATTCCCTTCTTGACATGCTCGGGGATCTCGTCCAAATCCCGCAGGTTCTGTTTAGGTATGATGATGTGTTTCGCCTTATTGCGCCGGGCGGCAATGGTCTTCTCTTTAAGGCCCCCAATGGGAAGAACCTGTCCGGTTAGGGAAAGCTCCCCGGTCATCACCATGTGGCCGGCGATGGTTTTGTTCCGCATCAGGGAGAGCAGCGCCGTGGCCATAGTGATCCCCGCGGAGGGACCGTCTTTGGGAGTGGCCCCTTCGGGGATATGGAGATGGATCCGGTGCTTTTCGAACCATTCCCCCGAAAGACCGTAGTTCTCCAGCGCCAGTTTGCGGGCACAACTCAAGGCGATGGCGGCGCTTTCTTTCATCGTGTCCCCCATCTTTCCCGTCAAGGTAAAGCCCTCCTTGCCCGGCACCGAGATGGCCTCAATCACCAGGGTATCCCCGCCCATGCTGGTCCAGGCAAGACCTACCGACATCCCCGGCCGGTCCGCCCGTTTTACCATATCCTCGGGGAAGGCGGGCTTCCCCAGGTAGGTTTCTATCAGCTTCTTATCCACCTGAAACCTGCCCCCCACCATCCGGGGAACGGCATCAGGGGCCTTGCCGTCTTTTGCTTTTTTCTTTTCTTCCGTCCTGGCCGCCTTTACCGTTTCGGCCTTGCCGGCTTTTTTGTGGTCGGCCTTCTTTGCGGCGGCGGCTTCCTCCGCCTCACCGGCTTCAACCAGCACCTTTGCCAGCTTACGGTGGATCTTGTCCAGATTCTTTTCAAAATTCCGCACCCCCGCTTCCCGGGCATAGCCGTTGGCAATGTGGAGAAGGGATTCCTGGGAATACCGGACCTGATTTTTTCTGAGGCCGTTTTTCTCAAGGCTCTTGGGGATAAGGTAGTGCTTGGCAATTTCCAGCTTTTCCGTATCGATATAACCGGGGAGCTGGATAATCTCCATCCGGTCCAGGAGGGGTGAGGGAATGGTATCCAGGGTATTGGCGGTAAGAATAAAGAAGATCTGAGAAGCGTCAAAGGGAAGGTCCAGGTAATGGTCCCGGAAACTGCTGTTCTGTTCCGGGTCCAGAGCTTCCAGCAGGGCGCTGGAGGGATCGCCCTGGTAGCTTGCCCCCATTTTGTCAATTTCGTCGATCATAAATACCGGATCCTTCACCTTAACTATTTTGAGACCCTGGATGATCTTCCCCGGCATGGCTCCAATGTAGGTGCGCCGGTGGCCCTTGATCTCCGCCTCATCCCGCATGCCCCCCACGGAAAAACGGAAAAACTGTTTCCCCAGGGCCCGGGCCACGGACCGGCCCAGGGAGGTCTTGCCCACTCCGGGAGGGCCCACCAGGCAGATAATGGATCCCGCGGGAATGCCCTTGGCGGGCAGATCCTTCCGGAGCTTTCGTACCGCCAGATATTCCACAATACGGTTTTTTACATCGCTGAGGCCGTAATGATCCTTTTCCAGAATATCCGTCGCCTTGCGGAGATCCAGCTGTTCCGGGACCGGATGATGCCAGGGGAGGCTTGCAATTACGTCCAGGTAATTCCGGGTTACGATGAATTCCGCCGAGTTGGGGTCCATCAGATTGAACTTCTCCAGCTCCAGCTCTACCGTCTCCTTGATTTCCCCCTCAAACTTAAAAGTTTCCAGCTTTTCCTTAAAACGCTGGTATTCGGAACTTTTGGCATCGGTGGTCATGCCCAGCTCGCCTTTTATCGCCTTCAGTTCCTCCTTGAGAAAATAATCCCGTTGGGACTTTTCAATTTTTTCGTTTATCTCCTTCTGGATCTTTTTCTGGATCCGCAGCAGTTCTTGTTCCTTTTTGATGAATACCAGGACCTGTTCCATCCGCTTGCGGACATTGAGAACCTCCAGGATCTTCTGCTGTTCGGCTTTGTCGATATTGAGGATGCTGGCGATAAAATCGGCAATTTTTCCGGGATGGTCGATGTTGATCATGTTGAGCCGCATTTCCTCGGAAAAGAGGGGGTTGTTCTCGGAGATCTGTTTCATCTCGGAAATGAGCGCGCGGGTCAGGGCCTTCACCGTGCTCGTTTCGTCTTCCTCTTCCTCAAGGTACTCCACAGCGGCCACAATGGGGTTGGCGGAGTGCAGGGTTTTTTTGATCTTGAAACGCTTGAGCGTGGAGATAAAAATATTCACCCCGCCGTCGGGCAGGTTGATTTTTTTGACGATCTTGGCCACGGTCCCCACCTTGTGCAGGTCGCCGATGGCCGGGGTCTCCGTCTCGTTGAACAGCATCACCAGCCCCACGAGGGCATCCCCGGCAACGGCGTCATCGACCACCTTCACGTCGGCGGGATTTCCGATCATGATGGGGGTAAAAATCCCCGGAAAAATCGGCCGGCCCATCAGGGCCACCAGGGGCAGTTTGTTGGGTAAAATCTGATCTATGGGTACTACGCTTTGGTCTGACATTGAGTTCCGCCTTTGGTTTTAATGATTGGGGAAATGCGCCGCCTTCAGCGCAAGCGCCTCAAACCGCGAACACAAGACTTCCCTCCTTACTAAATATCGCAAAAAAACCGGAGAAAGGCAAGGAATCCAGGGGTTTTACATTTAACCACGGACAGGACGGACAAAAGAAAAAAAGAATGAAGATTCCGCAAGGAATTTTCGCCCTCTTGCGCAGAGGCGGAAATTACGGTATTTTGTTAAAGGTTTTTATCAACTTTATGGAGGAATTAATTGAAAAGAATCACAATCGTTCTCTTTTGTGTGCTGACGGCGGCGGGTACGGTGTTCGCCGGCGGCAAAAAAGACGCTTCCGCCGGAAGCGCCGCGGCCGGAGGGGATAATTCCCTGCAAAGCATCCTGGACAAGAAAAAGTTCATCCTGGGTCTGGACGATTCGTTCCCGCCTATGGGTTTTCGTAACGAAAACAACGAGATCGTCGGCTACGATGTGGACCTGGCCAAAGAAGTGACCCGGCGGCTGGGAGTTGAACTGGCGCTGCAGCCTATTGACTGGAACGCCAAGGAACAGGAACTCAACACCGGGCAGATCGACTGTATCTGGAACGGCTTTACCATCACCGAGGAGCGGAAACAGAATCTGCTGTACACCCCGCCTTACCTGAAAAACGCTCAGGTAATCGTGGTGAAGGGGAATTCGCCGGTGCAGACCATGCGGGATCTCGCGGGAAAAACAGCGGGAACGCAGGCCGGTTCCAGTTCCGTGGACGCCATTGACGACGCTCCGGAATTCAAGAACAGCCTGAAAGAAGTGATCGAGTACAGGGACTTTCTCACCGCGCTCATGGACCTTGACGTGGGCGGCATTGACGCGGTCGTCATCGACCTGGTAGTCGCCAACGACAACATCAACCGCTCAGGAAAGCCCTTCCGCATCCTGAATGACCGGCTGGGCGAAGAGGAGTTCGGCATCGGCTTCCGCAAAGGCGACAGGGCCCTGATGGAAAAGGTCTGGGCGACTCTGCTGGAAATGGCCAAAGACGGAACGGTGGCTCAAATCACCGCCAAATGGATGGGCGCCGACATCTCCGTTATTCCCAGGTAAGATAGCGCAATGACACGGCTGATAGGCATAATGCTCACCGGGGCGGGGACGTCCCTTGAGGTGTTCTTTCTCACCCTGCTGTTCTCCCTGCCCCTCGCACTGCCTGTCGCCTTTGGGCGGATGTCGCGCAATCTGGCTGTCAACGTCCTGGTCAAGTTCTATCTGCTGATCATACGCGGCACGCCCCTTATCCTGCAGCTTATCTTTATTTACTTCGCGCCCAAGTACCTGCTCGCGTTTTTGCAAACCAGTTTGTCCGGCATGGTTACATCGCCGGGATTTTGGAACACGCTGAGGTTTATTCTTTCCTACAACCGCTTTACCGCGGTGATCATCGCCTTTTCCCTCAATTACGCCGCCTACTTTGCGGAGATCTACCGGGGGGGTATCGAGTCCATTCCCGGAGGGCAGTACGAGGCGGCCAAGGTGCTGGGCTTTACCGGCTCGCAGACATTCGGCAGGATCATCCTGCCCCAGGTGATCAAGCGCATACTGCCGGCCACCGGCAACGAGGTCATCACCCTGGTAAAGGACACGGCGCTGGCCCAGGTCATCGGCGTGGCGGAACTGTTCCATGCCGCGCAGAACGCCGCGGCGCGGGAGTTTTCCACCATGCCGATATTTATGGCGGGCCTGTTCTATCTGGTCATGAACTGGGCGGTTACCGTGGCGTTTGCCCGCTGTGAGCAAAAGTTATCCTATTATGTGTAAGGCGTCTGTTATACGCGAAGCATCCGGGCGGGGACTCATGGAAATAATCAAGGTCGAGGGAATTTCAAAGTCCTTCGACAAACTGGAAGTCCTAAAAAATATTTCGTTCTCGGTTAATCAGGGCGAAGTGACCGCGATCATCGGGCCTTCGGGTTCGGGAAAGTCTACCCTGCTCCGCTGCATCACCCACCTGGAACTGGTGGACGGCGGCAGCATCACCCTTACCGGCAGACAGATGGTGAAAGACGGCCGTTACGCGCCGGATGCGGCCCTGCGGGAAATCTGCCTCAAAGTGGGGCTGGTGTTCCAGAACTTTAATCTCTTTCCCCACTTTTCCGTGGAGCGGAACATAACCGAGGCCCAGGTCCGCGTGCTCCGCAGAACAAAGGAAGCGGCCGCCGGCCGGGCGGCGGCGCTGCTTGAAAAAATGGGCCTTTCCGACAAGGCAAAGGCCTACCCTTTCGAGCTTTCAGGCGGCCAGCAGCAGCGGGTGTCCATCGCCAGGGCGCTTGCCCTTGACCCGGAGGTACTTTTTTTCGACGAGCCGACCAGCGCCCTTGATCCTGAACTGACCGGGGATATTCTTAAAGTTATCCGCAATCTGGCATCTGAAAAAATGACTATGGTCATTGTGACCCACGAAATTCCCTTTGCCCGCGAAGTGGCCGACCGGGTGCTCTTTATGGACGGCGGCGCTTTTATTGAGGAGGGAGCGCCCGCGGAACTTATCGACAATCCCCGCCTGGAACGCACCCGCTCTTTCCTCGCCCGCCTTTCCCGCTTTCAGGAAGCCTGACTCACGCACGGCATAACAAGCACGGACGGCACGGATTTAATGAGCGGCATTGATACAAAATCAGCATAGTTTCAATATGCCTACAGCTTTTTCTCCATTTTCCGTGTGGTCCGTGGTTTTATTCGAAAGTCTGGTTTAATACCCCAAGGCAAGCGGCGCCTGCCAAGCTTGCTCCGCGGAGACCCATTCCGTTATGCGGTCTGTATAAGAGAGAACACAGAAGCAGCCCCGCCCGGCCTTGAGCGGTCATTGGGGCTGTAAAAGAAGTCCCCGATTCGGCGGGAGGGCGCCGGCTAAAGCCGGCACAATGGCTGCGGCATACAGCGGAGGCCGGGCCTCCGCTATGCTGAATTAGTCATCCACACGGCCTACGCCGTGCCTGCGAGCGGGTCCCGCTGAAAAAGGCGCCCGGCGCCCTAATAAGTGGTTCCGGTCGAGCCGTTAACGGTGAAGGTTCCTCCGGTGTCAACGTAAACCTGAGGGCCGTCCGCGGCGTTGGTGCTTTGGGCGGTGTTGCTGTTGATACTGCCGGATACGGCGGGGGAAACAAGGTGGAAGATTCCGCCCCCCATTCCCGCTCACATACACCCCGCCGCCATTCCCGTCGGTCTCATTGTTGGTAATGGTTCCGCCGCTCATGGTGAACCTACCAGCACTTACGTTCACCCCGCCGCCGCCTGAGCGGTCCGTATTGTTGGTAATGGTTCCACCGTTCATAGTGAACGTAGCGCTGCCGCCGGAGGTATTAGGATAGACAAACACAGCGCCGCCGTTGGAGCCAGAGCTATAATTAGAGTCTGTCCATAATGTAGACACATTATGGACAGACTACCTTAAAACAGGCATTTTGCGCACCGTTTTGGTACAAAACGGGAGCAAATGCAAGGTCTGTCCGCAAAGTAA
>JAITLF010000234.1 GCA_031278025.1 Treponema sp. | reverse complement strand
TTCAGCATTTTATCGCCTATTTTGTCCTCGCGGCGGCGGCCGGCCTTTGGTTTTCCCCTGACCGGTGGCAAAAACGGAAATGGCAGCCGTTTTTTATCAGCGCCGCGACCGCCGCGCTTTACGGGATTATCGACGAAGTTCACCAGTACTTTGTCCCGGGCCGCGACTGTAACATCTGGGACTGGCTGGCCGACAGCATCGGGGCGGTTTTTGGCGGTCTGGCGATCCTCTTTCTGTTCCGTATGATGGGCCGGTACAGGGCGCGCAAGGCGTGTCAAACCCGGACGGAGAAGCCGGAACAAGGCAGGTCAATATGAAAGGTATCGTTCTTGCCGGGGGCGCCGGGACGCGGCTCTACCCCATCACCAGGGCGGTGAGCAAGCAGATTCTTCCCCTCTACGACAAGCCCATGATCTACTACCCCCTGTCGGTGCTGATGCTGGCGGGCATTCGGGAGGTTCTGATAATCTCCACGCCCCGGGATCTTCCCCTGTTCCGGGAACTTTTCGGCGGCGGGGACTGGCTGGGAATGCGCTTCGATTACCGGGTTCAGGAAAGCCCCCGGGGTCTTGCCGATGCCTTTATCGTCGGTGAAACTTTTATCGGAAATGATGATTGCGCCCTGGTGTTGGGCGATAACGTGTTTTACGGCCGGGGTTTCAGCGCGACGCTGAAGAACACTGCGGAACGGATTGCGCGGGAAGGCGGCGGGGCCATTTTCGGCTACTACGTGAAAGACCCCGGCGCCTATGGCGTGGTGGAATTTGACGGGCAGGGGAAGGCCCTTTCTATAGAAGAAAAGCCCGCCAAACCAAAATCCCATTATGCCGTGCCGGGCCTTTACCTCTACGACAACGATGTTGTGACGATTGCCAAAAATGTGCGGCCCTCGGCCCGGGGCGAAATCGAGATAACCGCGGTGAACAGCGAGTACCTTGTACGGGACCGCTTGCAGGTGGAGATACTGGGCCGGGGCATGGCGTGGCTGGATACCGGCACCTACGACGGCCTCCTTGAGGCGGCGAATTTTATCGAGACCATCCAGAAACGGCAGGGGATGTACGTTTCCTGTATCGAGGAGATTGCTTACGCCAACGGGTGGATAAACCGGGAAGAACTGCTGGGGCTGGCGGCAAGCTACAAAACCGAATACGGCGCGTATCTTGCGTACATCGCCGATGAAAAGATCCCCGGTTAACACGTATGCCTTTTACCTTTAAACCCGGTTCCATCGAGGGGCTTTTTGAAATTCAACCAAAAGTATTCGGCGACAGCCGGGGTTATTTCTTCGAGGCTTACAGCGAGCGGGATTTCCGGGAGGCCGGAATCGCCGTGGAATTTGTGCAGGACAACCAGTCCCGTTCTTCGAAAGGGGTTCTGCGGGGCCTCCATTTTCAGAAGACCCACCCTCAGGGAAAACTGGTGCGGGTGATTGAGGGGGAAGTCTTCGACGTGGCTGTGGATATACGGGACGGTTCCCCCGGCCGCGGCAAGTGGCACGGCGTTGTCCTGAGCGGAGAAAAACAGAATCAGTTTTATATTCCCCCGGGATTTGCCCACGGTTTTTTGGTTTTGAGCGATACGGCGGTGTTCGCCTATAAATGTACCGATTTTTACCATCCCGAGGATGAGGGCGGCATTATCTGGAACGATCCGGTTATCGGTATCCGCTGGCCGGATCTGGGGATGGAATACCTGCTTTCGGAAAAAGACCGGCAGTTACCCCCGTTCAACAGCGCGGAGTTTCAGACATGACCGGTGAAGAACGGCAAGACCCCGAAATACTTTCCCCCGGAAAAAAGATCTGGCTTATCGGCAACAGGGGAATGCTCGGCGCCGAACTTTCCCTGTGTTTCAAGGCGCGGGGCCTGGCCCATGTCGGCACCGACCGCGAGGTTGACATCACCGACGCCGCCGCGCTTGAGGCATTCGCGGCGGGGCAGGCCGGGGCCATTGCCGTCATCGTAAACTGCGCCGCCTATACCGCGGTTGACCAGGCCGAAGACGACGCGGATCTCTGCCGCCGCCTCAATACCGACGGTCCGGCGAATATCGCCAAAACAGCCAAAAGAATCGGCGCGAAGCTCATCCACATCAGTACCGATTATGTTTTTGACGGCAGGGGAATCCGTGACGGCGGCGCCGGGTTGCGTCCCTACCGGGAAGACGACGGGACAAACCCCGTCGGCGTGTACGGCCTTACCAAGAGGGACGGGGAAGATGCGGTCATGGCGAATAACCCCGCTTCCTGGATAGTGCGCGCCGCATGGCTTTACGGCAAACACGGAAACAATTTTGTCCATACCATGCTCAGACTTATGAAGGAGCGCGATGTTGTTTCCGTCGTGGACGATCAGCGGGGCAGCCCCACCTGGGCGTATGATCTTTCGGGCGCTATAGCGGATATAATCAGGGCCTGGCAATGGGGCCGCCAGATACCCTACGGCATCTACCACTACACCAACGAAGGCAATATCACCTGGTTTGACTTTGCCCGCGAAATATACGAGCAGGGCCGGCGCCTGGGCCTTCTGACCGGTGAATGTTCGGTAAAGCCCTGTACCAGCGCCGAATTCCCCGCCAAAGTAAAGCGGCCCGCATACTCGGTTCTTAACAAAACAAAGATACGTGTTGCCCTGGGCATTGATATACCCACCTGGGACGAAAGCCTTATAAAGTACCTGCGCTTAACGACAAAGGAGTAGGGCTTACAGAACGACAGGCCAAATGCGGACATCCGCTGGAAGTAGCGTTTTGACAATAAACTGTGCTGTTTTGCCGTTAAAATGTCGTCGCTTATATAGTATGAAATTGGTGTATCAGGGGGGAAGTCTCCCCCCTGCCCCGCACGTCGGTGCGGGGCTCCCCCCTCTGCGGGGGACACCCCCGCAACGCCCCCGCGGGAATAATTGTGTCCATGAAATCCGGTTTATCCGATAATGCGCTGGAAACGCTGTATGTGCTTTTCAAAAACTACAGCGGAATACACAGGGCGGTGCTTTACGGCAGCCGTGCAATGGGGAATTACCGGGCAGGTTCGGATATCGATATTGCCCTGGTAACCGGCGATGATTTTTCATATCACGAGTTGATCGGTTTAAAAGCCGAACTTGA
>JAITLF010000130.1 GCA_031278025.1 Treponema sp. | reverse complement strand
CGGAGCCGCCTGTATGTTGTCGGAACGGATACGCAAAGCAGGGAAAGAGGTATCCTGGGCGCCGGAGCGGGGACACAGACTACTTGCCGCAAAGAAGGGGTTGGAGAATCAAGTAACGCTGGTAACAAAAGAATTGAAACTGACCGACTGGGGGAGCGGCGCCTTCCGGCGCGGAGGAGCGGACAGTAACGGTATCTCCCTTAACCGCCAGACAACCGGACACGGCGGACGGTATGTGGAGGCGCGGCAATGAAAAACATCCGACTCTATGTATGCGGTTTCTGGCGGCGGTACCGGCGGTACTACCGGCAACTGACGGCAGCGGGGCCTGCGGCGTGCAAACCCGGATTTTTGCGCCGCAAAAATGTTTTTGCGCTGCGGAAAAGTGTTTTTGCGCTGCACAAAAGTGTTTTTGCGCTACGGAAAAGTGTTTTTGCGCTACGGAAAAGTGTTTTTGCGCTGGGGAAAAATGTTTTTGCGCAGCACAAACCCGGGTTTCTGATCAAAAAACCGGGGTCCGGCAACACCGGAGCCCCGGCGGGGGTTTTAATGCGCTCGCCCTGGGGAGGAAGACGATATCCGGAGGGCCAGGGGCCCAGACCGTGTCAAAAATAGAGAAACAACGCCATCAAAACAGTAAAGCACCCTCTTGGGGGTAGTATGTATTACTGCCGGGAAGCGTGGGAGATTATGTTGACAACAACAATCCCGTGCGAGTGGGGGAAGCCGCGGGACCGGATAGACCGACATGAGGCACAAATAGCGGCGTATCTGCGGGAGATGGAGGACACCGATGGGAAGGAAAACACTGCGGGAGGGGAAAAGACCACTGCGGAAATCCGGCGGATCGTAAAGGAATTATCCGAGCGGAAAGAGCGGTATAAACCCTATGAGGAAGACCCTGAGCGGACCGAAGGGACACAAAAATCACTAACCGACGGGGACAGCCGGTTAATGATGGCCAACGGCAAGATGGAAGTATGCTACAGCGTACAGACGGCGGCGGCCGTTGTCGCCGATGGGGATACAACAGCGTACAGGATATAGGTGAGAGCGTTGTTCTCCGCCGCTCCTTCCTTACTGGAAAATCATACCTGCTTGCTCTCCTACTCTTAGCTCCTTAATGACTAAAAAGACAGAGTTTTGACACGCTCTGGCCCCCCGATAAAATTAGGAGGGTGAGTAATTCGGCGCTTCTTGGGTAATGGTTACGTCGTGGGCGTGGCTTTCCCGCAGGCCTGCGGCAGTGATCCTGACAAATTTCCGGTACTTCTTCAGTTCCTCAATGTTTTTACAGCCGCAGTACCCCATGCCCTTTCTTAGGCCGGAAACCAGCTGGTGCAGATAGTTCCGCATCCCCCCCTTGTAGGGAACCCGGCCTTCTATGCCCTCCGGAACCGGCGCCTCGTCGCGGGCAATCTGGTAGCGGTCCCCGCTGCCGGCGTTGAGGGCGCCCAGGCTCCCCATGCCCCGGTATTCTTTGTAGATGCGTCCGTCGAAGATGATCTCCTGGCCCGGCGCTTCCTTTAGTCCCGCAAAGAGGTTCCCTATCATCACCACATTGGCGCCGGCGCCGATGGCTTTGGTAATGTCCCCGGAAAATTTAATGCCCCCGTCGGCGATAACCGGAATGCCGGACGCGGCGGCTTCTTCGGCGCATTCCCAGACGGCGGTAAACTGGGGTACCCCTATGCCCGCGACTACCCGTGTGGTACAGATGGAACCGGGACCTACCCCGACTTTTACCGCATCGGCCCCGGCTTCGATAAGCCTGCGGGTTCCTTCGCGGGAGACCGCATTCCCCCCGATGACCGGTATGCCGAACTTCTCTTTGATGTCCCGTACCGCTTCCATCACGTTTCTGGAATCGCCGTGGGCGGTATCCAAAACCAGGTAATCAACTTTGGCGGTTTTAAGGAGCGGAAGCCGTTTGGGGTAATCCTGGGGAGACACCGCCGCTCCGACGATGAGCCGGCCCGCCTTATCGGTGGCGGCCTGGGGATAGCGGTCGTGTTTTTCCATATCCTTGACGGTTATAAGCCCGGTAAGGCGTCCCTGGGAATCCACCACCGGCAGCTTTTCTATCCGGTGTTTGTCGAATTTCTCCCGTGCGCCGGAAACCGAAGGGGCGCCTTCCACCACCACCGGATTTTTTGTCATCACGTCGACAACCGCAAGACTGTCGTCCCTGCAAAACCGGAGGTCCCGGTTCGTGATGATTCCCACCAGGCGGCCATCCCCGTCCAAAACCGGCATGCCGGAAACCCGGAACCGGTTCATCATTATCTTTACATCCCGAACTTTGGCATCTTCCCCTACCGTTACCGGGGAATCAATAACCCAGTTAAGGTAGCGCTTCACATTCGCCACCTGAGCGGCCTGCTCTTCGGGACTCAAGTTCCGGTGTATCACCCCGGACCCTCCTTCCAGCGCTATGGCAATGGCCAGCTTTTCTTCGGTTACGGTATCCATGGCCGCGGAAATAATCGGCGCGTTAAGCCGCACATCCGCGCAGAGCGTGGTCCTGACATCACAGTCTTTGGGCAGGATATCGGAATACCCCGGCAGGAGCAGGACATCATCATAGGAATAGGCTTCGGTAAACATAGTTCCTCCTTAATTTTCCATTAGCTTTTTATATTTTGCCGCGATGGTTCCTGCCTTCGTCGCCGAAAGGCCGCGGTACTGTTCGGGATGGTCGAAAAAGGATAGGGCGTCCGCTTTGGACGGCGCTATCTTCAGTTCCGCCATCTTCCCGGCGATGCGGTCAAAAACCGCTTTCTCGCCGGCCAGGGCTTGCGCAAACGTCAGCCCTTCTTTTTCCGCCTTTAGGGTGATACGGCGTATCACCTCGTGGGCATCGGAGACCCCGGTCTCCGCAAGCAGGATGTAGGCCGGCTCCGCCAAAATCCCGCTAGGAACCACGCCCCGGAGGTTCGCAAGAAGCCGTTCACGGTCCGCGCGCAGCCCTTCGACGACGGAGGTCATGCGGCTTACCGCGAGGCAGAACCCGGTGAGATAGTCGGCGATAAACCGCTGGCTCGCCGAGTTGGTAAGGTCCCGCTGGTGTTCGCTGATCTGGTCCAGGTAAAAGGTGATAACCCGCGGCATAAAGGCTTTCCAGAGACTTTTGACGTGTTCGGAGTTCCAGGGGTTCCGCTTTTGGGGCATGGTAGAAGACCCCACCTGGTCTGCGGCAAAGCCCTCCCGCAGTTCCCCGATTTCCGTACGCTGGAGGTTCCTCAGATCGTCGGCTAGATTGGCGATGATGCCGAAGGCGAGGTTGATCTCCAGCAGCAGCCTGAGCAGGTACTCTGGCTCCACAAGCTGGGTGGAATGTTCCGAAGGCTCAAGGCCCAGTTCCGCAAGGTACCGCCGCTCCAGGTCTTCCGGGTCCCGGACTATCATGCACAGGGCGTTATAGGCCCCCACCGCGCCGGCAAGTTTACCTTTAAGCTGCCCCGCACGGCGCTCCAGCTCAATGACGGACTTACCCAGCCGCGACGCATACTCGGCAAAGGCAAAGCCCAGGGTAACCGGCACCGCATGTTGGCCGTGGGTGCGGCCCACCTGGGGGGTCTCCGCCTCTTTTTCAACAACGGCGCAGAGCAGCAGTTCCAGCTTCTTCAACCGGGGCAGGATCGCTTCCCGAACCGCCCCGCGTATGCGCCAGGAAAGGCCGGTATCCAGGATGTCCGCGCTAGTTGCCCCCAGGTGTACCAGGGGCGCCGTCTCCGGGGGGACACGGGCCTTGAGGACATTCACCAAAGCCCGGATGGTATGCCGGGTCTTTTCCTCCTCGGCGTAGACCTCCGCCGCTTTCACCGACGCGCCGGCCATTTCCAGGCCCGCCCGGACTTCCGGCGTAAGGGCCCCCCGGATTTCCAGATGGGCGGTAACCAGGGCTATTTCCGCCCTGACGCACGCCGTAATTGAAGCCTCCTCCGAGAGCCAGGGCAAAAGGGAATCGAAAACATCTTTTTCGGAAACCGAATACCGGTGATCGATGGGCGATAGATTTTGAAATAAGTTACGATCTTCCATACACGATTATGGCCTGCCGCAAAATGTTTGTCCAGCAGGCGCATTGCCGCAAAAACACCGGGATTAACCGGCTTCCTGACGCCCCGCCTAGAGCCCGAAGAAATCGGCGAGGAAAAACGCTACCCCGTCTTCGGTGTTTGCGCCGGTAACGAAGTCCGCCGCGGCGCGCACCGCATCCTGGGCGTTGGCCGGGGCGCCGGCAAAACCCGCGACGGGGAACATGGGCAGGTCGTTCTCCTCGTCCCCAAAGGCGATGACCTCTTCCGGGGAAAAGCCGTGGTGGTCCATGACGCACTGAAGGCCGGACCCCTTGCTCACCCCGGCGGAAAGAACCTCCAGAAAAGTCGGGGAACTCTTGGTGAGGTAGACCCTATCGCCGAACCGCTCCTCAAGGCAGGGGCGTATCCGGTCCAGGACCTCAGGCGCGGCCAGGAACATGCTTTTGATACAGCCTTCGAAATCCGCCGCCCCCAGAACCGCCCTAAGGTCCCCGAACACCGGCTGAATCCCCGTATGATTCCGGTAGCCGGCGGCTTCGGGACACTCCTTTTCCCCCATAAGGAGTTCCCCGCCGGATTCCAGGGACCGGGTAAAGTACGCCTGATAATACACATCCATGCGCCGGGACAGGTCCACGCAGAACTCCGCGACAAGGGGGTCCAGATGGCAAAGCCGCAGGGTTTCCCCTTCGGGCATGGCCACAACCAGGGCGCCGTTAAAGCATACCATTGGCCCGGCGAAGCCTATCTCCCGCCGGTACCGGTCTGCGGAAACGGCGGACCGTCCGGTGGCGATGACGATCCGCATACCCCGGTCCATACAGGCCCGTAGCGTCTTCCGGGTGCGCCCGGTTAAGACGGCGCCGGGGGCTAAAAGGGTACCGTCCAAATCAAAGGCCAGGGCCTTTATTTTTTGCCGGTCCGCGCTTCTTTTTGCTGTCTTCATACCCGTACTGTACAATAATTCGCCGGTTCGGACTATTCGGAAACCCGTAATTGTTACGGGGAGTCCGGAGGCCCCTCAAAGGGATTGTTTTTTGGGGGGTTCGTAGTGTAGTAAGTACAAGTGTGTTGAGGCTGTCGAATTAATATACAAAACACTAATAGTGTGGTATACTCTTCTTTATTATGGCCCGTTATAAATACTTTGATAAATCTCAGGGATTATTCCTGACCGTCTCCCTTGAGGAACATCTCATACCCGGCTCCTTTGAGCATACCGTGAACTACCTCATCGACCA
>JAITLF010000079.1 GCA_031278025.1 Treponema sp. | reverse complement strand
AAACGTAAGACCGGGGAGACCGAGTCTTAGAGAGTCGAAATCCACTCTAAAAGACTCGGCGGTTCTATGCGGAGCAGAACGGGTTTGGCTCGGAGGGGAATTGGCGGGCCGGCGCCAGTGCTTCTATCTTTCCTTCCTCTGCTTCCCTCAAATTGTCTTCGCTCAAATATCCCCTGTCCCCTTCCACTATCGTTCCCTCAAGCGGCTCCGCTTCCCCCGTCAATGCCCCCATCCTTTCACTCAACTCATGCAGCATCGCCGGAAAATGCCCGCTCTCGCTTCCGCTCCCAAACGCCTCCGCCGCCGCTATCACCTGGCTCTTGCTGTCCGCTGCCGCTATCCCGTTGTACCCCTCCGCTCTTCCGCCCCCGTCAAGTCCTTCTCCCCTGCGGCGTCCTGGTCCAGTTTGATATGCCGCACGATTATCTTCTCCACACTATTAGTGTTTTGTATATTTTTCCGACAGCCTCAACGGAAGAGTATCGTTGAACATCCGTTTGGAGCGATAAAGCGCGGTATGGACACGGGGTATTGTTTAACCAAAGGATTACGGAATGTGGCGGGGGAATTTTCCCTGACCTTTCTTGCCTACAACATAAAGCGGGTAATCAATATACTGGGGTGCAAGGGGCTGATAGGATGCCTGGCCAGGTAGTTGTTCTCCGCCGCTCCTTGCTTACTGGAAAATCATACCTGCTTGCTCTCCTACTCTGATCTCCTTAATGACTAAAAAGACAGAGTTTTGACATGCTCTGCCCTTCGGACCCCCCGTATAAGGGAGTCGCGGGCGGCCTTGTTGCCTGCGGCGGCACAGCCGGCCAGGGGTTTGCCCCGTATCCAGCCGGCCATAAAGCCGGCACAGAATGCGTCCCCCGCACCGGTGGTCTCCACCGCATGAATCGCAATGACCGGCGCGGAATAGACATGCCCCCCGGCAAACACCGCCGCACCCCGCTTTCCGCGTTTGACCACGATGATGGGAAAAATGTCCCGGGCCGTCATTCTTTTCAATAAATCTTCGTCCTCCCGGCAAAAGGCCTCCGCCTCCGCCTCGTTCATGAAGACGATAAGGGGATAATCCCGGCAGTACCGGGCGATTTCCGCGGCCCGGCTGGCAGCACGGGAGACGGAGCCCACGTCCAGCGCAACCGGGGTTCCCCACTGATTCGCCAAATCCAGAACCCGGTGTACCAGAATGTCCCGGCCCAAAAGAAAACCGTCCAGAATCACGGCCCGGACCTCCCGCATACGGTCTTCCGGCACGTCTTTCGCCGCAAAGCTCAGGGCCGCCCCAGGGCAGGCCGCGATGATCTGCCCGCCTCCCCGTGTTTTCAAAATAAGGCAGCGCCCGGTGGGGGCCGTGTCCCGGATAAGGCAGGGGACGACCCCGGCGCTGATCAGGTCTGCCTCGAAACCCGCCGCATAGGGATCGCCTGAAGGTCCGACAGCCCCCGCAAAGACGGTGGGGATCCCCAGGCGGCCGGCCATTCTCGCGGCATTGGCGGCGCCGCCGCCTGAAACGGCCAGGGGAGACGCCGGCAGGTCCGCGAGTATTTCGGCGAGTTTGTCGCTTGTTACGTGCTGCACCGGTTCACTAAGGCGCCAGGAAGCGGGAATCTCCCCGTCAACTTCGGCAAAAAGGTCCACCATCGCGTTACCTACACAGAGCAGCTCAGTTTTTTGGTTCATCATACCCGTATCCCCCTCCGCGTCCGGCCCGTGGAAACCCCTTGAGTTGTTTTACCGGGGCTTCGCAATGATAGCGGCCAGGGACGGGTTCCGGGCCAATTCGTCCGCAAGACCCGCCGCGCGGCCTTTGTTCTCGTAGTCCGTATGCTGGAAGGAATAGGTAAACCGGGTGTGTATGTCGTAGGTTCCCGCCATAAGCGCATAGGCGTCTTCGGTCATGACCAGCTCTTCATCGGTAGGAATGATATAGATGGGAATTTTGGATTCCCCCTTAGAGATGAGGGTTTCCGCATTCCGGGTGTGGGACATCCCGTTCTTCTGTGGATCAAAGACGATGCCCAGCGGTTCAAGGCCGCAGAGGATCTTTTCCCGCATGAAGGTGGCAAACTCCCCTACCCCGGCGGTGAAAACCAGGGCGTCTACCCGGCCAAGAACCGCCTGATACGCTCCTATGTACTTCTTAACCCGATAGGCTTCCATGTCCTGCGCCAGGAGCGCCTGCCGGTCGCCTTCGAGTTTGGCTTTCTGTATGTCCCGGCGGTCGGCGTATTGGCCGGTGATCCCCAGCAGGCCGGACCTCTTGTTCAGGGCGGTTTCCATCTCGGCGGCGCTCATACCGGTTTTCCGCATCACGTAGAAGGGCAGCGCCATGTCGGCGTCCCCCGCGCGGGTACCCATGATAAGGCCCTCCAGGGGGGTAATGCCCATAGAAGTGTCCAGGGAACAGCCGTCTTTCACCGCGTTGATGGAGGAGCCGTTGCCCAGGTGGGCGATGATGAGGTTGGTCTGAAAGGGGTCCTTGCCCAAAAGGACCGCGGCCCGTTTAGCGGTATACAGGAAGGAGGTGCCGTGGAAGCCGTAACGGCGCACGGAATACGCCTGGTACCATTCGTAGGGAACCGCGTAAAGGTAGGACTCCGGGGGCATGGTCTGATGCCAGGCGGTGTCCATGATGGCGCAGTGGGGTACGCCGGGGAGTACCTTCCTGGCGGCCTCTATGCCCATGATGTTGGCGGGGTTGTGCAGAGGCCCCAGGTCCTTTACTTCTTCCAGGGTGGCCATGACCGCCTCGTCCACGATCACCGACTTGGTGAACTTGTCCCCGCCGTGGACTACCCGGTGTCCCACCGCCTTGATCACGCTCATATCGCTGATGACGCCGTGAACGGGATCGGTCAGGGTCCTGATGATGAGGTCCACGGCATCGGTATGCGTGGGGCAGTCGTGTTCCCCCGTGTACTCTTCCTTCCCTTTGGCCTTGTGGCTGATGAAGGAACCTCCCAGGGTAACCCGTTCCACAATGCCTACTGCCAGAATGTCTTTCGCATCCCAGTCATACACCTGATACTTGGCGGATGAAGAACCGCAATTCAATGTCAAAATTACCATGAAAACCCTCCAGATACGTACTTGCGTACCGTTTTTTGTGCAGATTATTGAGTATCCTATCCCGCAGCCGGGATTTATTCAATGATAACCGCGCTTTCGGCCAGGGCGGGCGCATTAAAAAAGAATACCCCCGCCGGGGCTCCGGTGTTGCCGGACCCCGGTTTATCGATCAGAAACCCGCCTTTATGAGTCGCAAAGGCGCCTTTGCGGTTCATAAAGGCGCCTTTGCAAGTCATAAAGGCGCCTTTGCGGTTCATAAAGGCGCCTTTGCGGTCAATAAAGGCGCCTTTGCGGTTCATAAAGGCGCCTTTGCGGTTCATAAAGGCGCCTTTGCGGTTCATAAAGGTGCCTTTGCGGTCAATAAAGGCGGGTTTACCCACCGCAGGCCCCGCCGCCGTCAGTTGCCGGTAGTACCGCCGGTAGTACCGCCGGTAGTACCGCCGGTACCGCCGCCAGAAACCGCGCCGGACATCATGATGAAGCCTGGCGAGGCGCCGTAGCCGCCGGCGGCGGTAAGGGAACCGGTGGCGGATGATCCCTAAGAATGGTTAATGCGCTCGCCCCGCGCTTTTGGCCGCTACGCCCGGCAATATGCCCGGCGATAGGCCCTAACAGCCCGGCGCACGGACTCGAACGCGATATCCTCATCCTTGATATCCTCAGGCTTTATAAACCGTATCCCTTCAATCTCGTGTGCCTCCAAATGAAAATCTGCCGCCGTAAGAGCCGGCGCATGAACCGTGAAGAAGAGGTCGCAGGTATGGTAGGTGATGTTCTTGTAGGGGTAGACGTTGGGGAATGACGCTAAGAACGAGAAGCCGTCCTGCGGAGGTTCCCAGCCCAGTTCCTCCCGGCATTCCCGGCGCAATCCCTCCAGGGCGCCTTCGCCCTGGTCAACAAAGCCGCCGGGCAGATCCAGCTTGCCCTTGGCCGGCTCCCTGCCCCGGACCAGGAAGATGATGGCTTCCTCACCGGGAACAATGCCGCTGGGGACGGCGGCGCCGGCAGGACCGGTACATACGATGCAGGCCGTAGCCGCGGCAATGTTGTGATAATAGGTGAAGCCGCACGCGGGACAAACGAATTTTCTGTTCCCTTCAAACCGTATGGTACGGGATGCACAGGATGGGCAGTGCGTAAACATGGTAAACCTCCGATTCAGCCGGTTCCTGGTATTTCCAGGTATTATTGAAATTACTCTTTTCCTAGTGTACCGTAGTATCCATGGATAGTGAATGTTCCCTGGTGGTCCGTACCTACGAATGTGACAGCTACGGGCATGTAAATAACGCGAATTACCTTAATTATCTGGAGTACGCCCGGTACGAATACCTGCGAAGCATAGGATTTGACTATCCTGAGTTTGTCCGGGCGGGCTACGGCGTATATGTGGCCAGGGTCGAAATTGATTACAAAAAACCCGCCGCTGCCGGTGATGTACTGACCATCTATTCCCGGCCCCTCAAGAGGGGGGCGGTGAGCGGGGTTATGGCCCAGGAAATACGCCGGGGAGACGATGTCATCGCGGAGGCAAAGGTTACCTGGGCGTCGGTGGATTCCAAGGGCATACCCGTCAAGCTGCCGTCAACCTGGGACCTGCCCGGTTTGCGTCCCTAACCAGGAGTTTGGGGCGTCGCCCCTTAGGCGTTGCCCCTGGGCGCCCTTAAACGCACCTTTGCGAAAAACGGGCAATAGGTTACCCCCATTCGTTTCTAGTACCCCCTCCCCGGCTTTTGGCACGGGTTTCCTCGTTATCTCCATTTTTCCTTTATTTATTCCCCTAGTTCCAGGAACGAAAGTTCCTGGAGGCTTTGTATGAAAACCGCAAAACGCGTTTTCCTTGCCGGAGTCGGAGTTCTGCCGGTTTTGCCGGTGTGGGGAGCTCGGAAAATTGGAATTGCACGGGGATCCTCCGCGATGCCGTAAGTCTATATACTGTAAAGAATTAGCGAAAAAGTGCGAGAAAATCGAGAGAAACTGCGAGAAAATCGAGAGTCCCGTACTGGCGTTGAAACCCCTTCAAATGGCTTCAAAATCCTATAAAAGCCTGATTTGTGGGCACAAAACGCCTGAAACCCGGGAAATTCCGGGCAAAGAGCGGGAAATCACGAGAGAGAAAACCGGCAGGATACCTCCGAAAGTGGGGACAAAGACGCCCATTTTTTAATTTCCTTATAACAGTTCCCACCTTGAGATTTAACCATCGTCTAAATTTGGGTGAACCCAGGAGAGAACCCGCCCGAATATCGTTAGCCGCGCCGCCTCCGATATATCACTCGCATCAATCGTGGCAAGCAATTCCGCCTTCTCCAATTCCGACACCCGGACGGAATAGATTTTTGTCTTTTGGGAAATACGCTCAAACTCTAACCGCTTGCAATACACTTCCCCGTCCAGCGCAAAAACATAGATTCCATCATGTAGCCACTGGTCTTCCGCTGAAACGAATAGAACATAATCGCCGTCTCGTATTCCGGCTCCAAGCATTGATGAGTCTTGGACGCAAAAGGGCAAAAAGCCGTTTGGCGTTGAGGCGGGGAAGCAGATCGAAAACGTCAATGTATTTCTCTGCATTATCTTCGCTTTCCCAGTCTACCTAGGGCCGCAGGATACCCTCTGCCGGAGAAGGGGCACTTTGTGGCCTTTAGACGGTTTTGCCAGTTCCCGCCCTGCGGGAGCCGGGACGGAAGCCAGGAACATCTCTCCTTCACCGGGCAGAAACCAGCCCGTACTGATGTTGTGATTCATAAGAGCCATGAGGAGTTTCCCTGGGTTTTTTATACCTTTTTCTCCGCCAGATAAAACCCCTGCAATATAGCCGTTTCCGAGGCCTGGTTTTTTCTCTAAACCAGCCGTAGTAAGGCCGAGCTTTTCCTGCAAACACTCTAAATTGGATAAACGGGCTAATAAATGAACCCGAACACCTAAAAAACAGGGCTTGCCCGACGCAAAC
>JAITLF010000004.1 GCA_031278025.1 Treponema sp. | reverse complement strand
ATGAGCAAACCGATGCATCCGCCCCCAAAGCTGGTACAGAACGCGGTTTTTGGGGCCATACTGATAATACTGTTCTTGCTGGTATGCAGGCTCCTTTCCTATTTTTTCACCGTACTGCTCTGGTCCATTCTGTTTTATACACTGCTGGGGCCGCTTCACCAGAGGATTATCCGCAATGTGGATTTCTCCACATACCGGGGAAAAATCATAAAGAACATACTGGCGGCGGTCTTTTCGCTGGGAACCATTTTCCTCATCCTTGTTCCCCTGATCTTTGTAAGTTTCCAGTTTTACCGGCAGATCACGGATCTTATCCACGTTGCCCGGGATTATGTTTACAATAATCCGGGGATATTTAACGATATCCTGGATCGTCTATCGGAATTTATTGCCGATATAAGTTCCGGCCTTGTGGTAATCGATCCGGCCGATTTAAGGACCCGTTTTATCCAGCTTCTTACCCGGAGTCTCCAGAGCATATTTTACACAAGCAGTACCATCGCGAGAAATGTCGGCGCCTTTGGGGCGGGAATCGTGTTTATGCTTTTCTGCCTCTTTTTCTTTTACCTTGACGGCCCCTATCTTGCCCGGCTTGTAAAACACACAATCCCCATACGCAGGGAATATATGTCCGCCCTGGTGGTAAAGTTCAAGGATATTACCCGGAATCTGTTTCTGGGGTACATCATGGTAGCCCTGGCACAGGCGGTAATGGCCTACATTATCTTCAGTATTTTCCGGGTAAGGGGCACCCTGGTTTTTTCCGCGCTGACGCTTGTCTGCGCCTTCATACCCATGTTTGGCGCGGGGCTGGTATGGCTTCCCCTCGGGGTGATCCGCATTGCCTCCGGCAAAATGATCGAGGGCATAATATTTCTCGCGGTTTCCGGTTTTTTCATTTCACTTTTGGATAATTTTCTGCGCCCCATATTCCTGCAAAACCGTATACAGCTCCACCCCCTGGTGATATTTCTCGCGATTCTGGGCGGGGTTTCCACTTTCGGTTTTAACGGCCTTATCCTGGGGCCTATGGTAGTGATTCTGTTTTTAACGGTTCTGGATCTGTTCCTTACGGAACACAACATTAATTTTGAATAGGAGCGGCGCGATGAACGCGATTATCACCGTAGTGGGAACCGATCAGGTAGGCATTATCGCGAAGGTAAGCGGATTTCTCGCGGAGCGGAACATCAATATTGCGGATATTAGCCAAACCATACTTTCGGGCAATTTTGTAATGATGATGATGGTGGAATTTTCCCCTTCAAGCAAACCCCTGGAAGAAGTCAAACGGGAGGCGGTTTCTCTGGGCGAATCTCTCAACGTCTCCATCAGCATTATGCACGAAAAAGTTTTTTCGGCAATGCACCGCATATAGGAAACACTTATGCTGTTTACGCCTTTTGAAATAAAAGAAACGGTAGATATGTTTATGCGCTACAAACTTGACATTCGGGCCATTACCCTGGGAATATCGCTGCTTGACTGCGCCGCCGTTACCGGGACGGAATGCCGCAGGCGTATTCGGGAAAAGATCCTGAAGACGGCGGGAAAACTCGTTTCCACGGGACGGGCCATCGAAAGTGAGTACGGCATACCGATTATCAACAAACGCCTCGCCGTAACACCAATAGCTTTAGTGGCGGCTTCCTCCGGCGATGTCGATTATACCCCCTACGCGAAAACGCTGGACGAGGCGGCGGAGGAACTGGGCGTTGATTTTGTAGGCGGCTTTTCCGCGCTGGTGCAGAAGGGCCTTTCCGCCGGGGATAAATGCCTTATCGATTCCATTCCCGGCGCGCTGGCCGCCACCGGACGGGTCTGTTCCTCGGTGAATGTGGCAAGCAGCAAGAGCGGCATCAACATGGACGCCGTGCGCCGCATGGGATTCGTGATCAAGGAGACGGCGGAAAAGACCGCCGCCCGTGACGGGATTGGCTGCGCGAAACTGGTGGTTTTCTGCAACGCGCCCGAGGACAACCCTTTTATGGCCGGCGCCTTTCACGGACCCGGGGAAGGGGAAAGCTGCCTTAACGTGGGCGTATCCGGCCCCGGCGTGGTAAAGGCGGCCCTTGAATCCCACCGGGACGCGAATTTTGACGAACTCGCGGATATTATCAAGAAGACCGCCTTCAAGATAACCAGGATGGGCCAGCTTGTGGGCATGGAGGCCGCCGAACGCCTCGGCGTACCTTTCGGCATACTGGATCTGTCCCTTGCGCCGACCCCGGCTGTGGGCGATTCGGTCGCGCGCATACTGGAGGAGATGGGCCTCGATGCCGCCGGAACCCACGGCACAACCGCGGCCCTTGCCATGCTTACCGACATGGTCAAGAAGGGCGGCGTAATGGCCTCGACCCATGTGGGCGGCTTTTCCGGGGCCTTTATCCCGGTTTCGGAAGACGAGGGCATGGTACAGGCGGTACGAAACGGGTCCATCGGCCTTGACAAGCTCGAGGCCATGACATCGGTCTGCTCGGTGGGGCTTGACATGATCGCCCTTCCCGGCGACACAAGCGCCGCTACAATTTCCGCCATTATCGCCGACGAAATGGCAATCGGCATGGTGAACAGTAAAACTACCGCCGTGCGCGTTATTCCCGTCCCCGGAAAGAAGGCCGGCGACTGGGCGGAATTCGGCGGCCTCTTGGGAGGCGCGCCGGTTATGGCGGTGAACAGCGCGGGAAGCGCGGCCTTTATCAACCGGGGCGGCAGAATCCCCGCGCCCATACACAGCTTTAGGAATTAGCCTTCCACCAGGACCCTGGTGGCGCGGTAACGGGGGGCGCCGTCGCTTTCCGTCTTCTCCTTGTCCTCTTCCCGAAAGTAACGGACCTTCATGCCGGGTTTTAAATCGTTAAAGTCGGCGTTGTCAACGGTGCTGTAATGAAAGAAAATATTGTTTACCGCACGGTCCTCGATAAAACCGTAGCCTTCCTTGACGCTCAGGATGGCCGAAACAAGGGCGCCTTCGCTGTCCTCTTTGTGTACGGCATCCATGCTCTCGGACTGCCGCAAGGAACCGCCGGAGGGAACGGCGCTGAAGTAGTTTTCCCTGTCCGCTACAAACAGGCTGCGGACAAATTCGTCCTGGGAGGACTGTCCAATAATCTGATGCATGGAAACGGGGTAATACACTTCGTCAATAAGCTGCTGGGACGTGCGGGTCATTTCTATTTTCCCCTGCTC
>JAITLF010000362.1 GCA_031278025.1 Treponema sp. | reverse complement strand
CCCGAAGGCGCTTTTCACAATGTCGGCTATCCGGTAGCGCTCATTGTGTCCGGGCCGCCTGTTGTCCGGTATCTGCCCACACATCCGTCCAAAATTGCCTATCAATTGTTTAAAGAGTTCCCTGCCCATACTCCTATTTTAGCATAGTTTTTTGATACTTTAAATTCCTGATGCCGTGGGCCTGGCCCTGGCCCAGACGCTCGGCTACGCCTCCTACAAAGACCTAATGGAGGCCGCCTGCCTCCGTGCCAAAGGAGGCACGGCATGACCATTGCGTCTTTCAGCGCGGATTTCTTTGAAGGTTATACTTCGGCCCTGCGGTCCCTGGAAAACTCCTTTTTTAATGCGCTCGCCCTGCGCGGGGTTTGGAACAGCCTTTACAAATGAGTTATTTTATGATACAAGAGAGACATGCAAGAGCCAAGAGCCAAGAGCCAAGAGCAGTCTAATGGCGCATTAGCGTTTGTCAAGGGGGCTTCCCCCTTAGAGGCATTAATTTGTGTTCCTACCTATAACGAAGCGGAAAATATTGAACCGTTTATCAATGCAGTTTTCAATACGATGCCAGCCTGTGCCGATGTTCTTGTTATTGATGATAATTCACCGGATGGAACGGCGGCAATCGTTGAGAATTTAATCGAACAATTTCCGGAACGATTACATCTGCTAAAACGCCCGCAAAAACAGGGGCTTGGAGTAGCTTACCGCGCTGCGTTTGAATGGGGGCGTACCAGAAATTACCGCGTATTTTTAGAAATAGACGCCGACTTTTCGCACAATCCCAAGTACATTCCCATAATGTTTGCTGAAATACAAACCTACGATGTTATTATAGGCTCGCGGAATATACCAAAGGGCGGAATAGAAGGCTGGTCCGCCTTTCGTAATTTTATATCAAAGGGCGGCTCGCTGTATGCGCGAATGGTTTTAGGCTGTCCAATAAAAGACTTAACAGGCGGTTTCACTATGTGGACGAGTACTGCGTTGGAGAAAATTGGACTGAAAAACATCGTTTCTAACGGCTATTCGTTTCAGGTAGAAATAAAATACAAAGCATGGAAAACAGGATTGAGGATTAAAGAAATACCTATTGTTTTTGTGGACAGAACGCATGGAAAATCGAAGATGTCAAAAAAGATATTTTTTGAGGCATTGCTGAATGTCTGGAGGATAAAACAAGATGCCCTTGTGGATACCGCGTTTAGCCAAGTTATAAGATTTTGTGTGGTTGGCGGACTGGGAACGGTAACAAATCTTATCATCTTTTTTATTTTTGCAGATACATTTGGGATGCCTGAAATACCAGTTAGCATCGGCTGTTTTTTAATTGCCGGCACACAAAATTATATCATTAATCATAAATGGTCATTTGCGCGGAATACCCGGCAAACGGTGCTGTCTATAAAAAAATGGCTTACTTTTCTAAGTGGTTCCTTAGCAGGTCTTGCCGTGAATATCCTGGTAATGACAGCGGTGTTAGCATACTTCATGCCGCCACTCAAATTTATCGCCCTGGCTTGCGGGATTCTTGCCGGGATGGTTGTTAATTTTATCATATCAAAATTCATCGTTTTTAGGAGGAACAAATGAATAAATTAATGCGAACTATATTTACCATGCTTTGTATAGCAGGAATAGGTGTGTCCGTTGCGTATCATACACGTACCACATTGTCCCTGCTTGTTAACCTAAAAGCCCCGGTGAATATAAATATAGAAGTTAATAAAAACTATGCGCGGTTTATGTCGATCATGGCGCTGTTAACCAGTGGAGAAACGGTGTTTCAATTATCCCCTACAACCGAATATAGTGAGACCATGAAGACTATTATATTGCACACGGATGTCGGCACAGGCAGCATATCGCGTTATATATATGATGTTTTTCTTAGATTGCCGCAAGAACACGCGGTTGAAATCTTAACGGCGATAGATGGAATAAGTATTTTTATCGGCAATAAATTTTTTTATTTTTCTGGCGCTGATATACTCGCATTGAAGGGCATAGAACAAGACGGATACACGTTGTACCGTCTACCTAATTTACAGTATAAAAAATCGGTTATGGCCCGATGGATTAACTGGTATGGAGACTTCAATTTCATTCTTCAAGCAAGTATGGCCTTTTTTGTATATCCTGCTAGGTATTTTATGACATGGTTTTTTGTGCTATGCTTATTTTTTCTGTACCAATCGGGATTGCAATCGCAAATTGCCGCCGCATATAAAAAGAACCGATTAACCGAAATATTTATACTTGCGGCTATAGCGCTCATAGGGTTTTTATTAAGAATCAACGGATATGTCCAGAATTCCGCCTGGTATGATGAACTCTATAGTGCGGGGCTAGCATCAAATCCGCATCAGGCATTTTTAAACACCATGGGCGATCCGGGCAATCCACCGCTTTATTTTATTTGTTTGCGATTGTGGTTTATGTTGTTTGGCTGGTCGGAACAAAGCGGGCGTATGCTTTCTGTGTTAATTGGAACAGCCGCCATTATTTCAATGTATGTAGTAACCGTATCTTTTTCCGGGAAGAAAGCGGGCTTCCTGGCCGCCTTATTGATGGCAACCAATACCTATCTAATTGATGTTTCACAGCAAATGCGGGGATATATCCTTGAAGTGTTTCTCATTTCGATTGTCGCACTTCGATTTTTGGTTTTTATACGCTGTCAAACCATCAAAAATATGGTATGGTATATCATACCGTGTATACTTATAGTAAACACTCACTATTATGGCGTCTTTGCGGTTATTGCCAATTTTCTCTTTTTCTTATGTAGCGCATTAAGGCGAAAAAATTTTTCGTGGAGGAACATTGTTTCGTTTCTATTGGGAAACATAATTACCGCCCTTTCGCTCCTTCCATTTTTTGTTTATACTGCTTTTTCGAAGGCGTTGTTTGACAAAAGTTTTAATACATGGATTCCGAAACCAGGCATGGTATTTATGCTCTTGGCCGCTCTTGTTCCAATCGTTGTGTTCGTTTATTTCCATGTGCGTAAAAATATATTCTTCAGCACAAATAGTACTGAAAATAAATATCACCTGATCGACTACGCGGTCTTTTCGGCTGGCATGATCTTTATGGTTGCTTTTATTATTTCATTGGTAAGGCCTATGCTTGTCGAGAAATACCTTGTCATTTGTGTTCCTTTTTTGCTTGTAATACCATCAGTTTTTTTAACATCGGTTCCGGTAAAGTTTGCTATGCCCGTAGGTGGTATTTTTATATATTCGATTATGCTAACCGGGTATGAAGCGAATTTGTGGAGTGGAGAATACAAGGAAAGTCAGGCCTATATCATCCGTGATGCTAATGCCCACACAGAAAAGCATAACCTTGAATTATTCTATTTGGACCACGATAAAGAAGGCGTCCCCATGATTCAACACGAATACACGGATTTTGAAAAGCGATACTTATTACGCTATTCAAATTATGCTGATTTTTATGAATATAATCAATTGCCGTATTATACACCAGGCGCCCAATATGACGTTTTATATGTAAATCCGCTCGGCTTTGATTCTGAAAGCGATATGTATAAACAGATGGCAATATATGGCATAGATGATAAAAACACAGTAAAGATACGAGTGAATGCCAAAAGAACAATACTGAAAAAATATCGGTAATACAAGCTGTAGAACAGAAGGACAGCGG
Source organism: Treponema sp. (assembly GCA_031278025.1). The sequence continues at coordinate 8,735 of JAITLF010000362.1, read as the reverse complement.
GGGGTGCCGGTTAGGCTTCCGTGCGGCTCGGCCCCCCGAAGCTACCGGGACTTCTTTGCCGTTTCCAGGGCGCGTTCCACCGCCTCGGTAAACTGATCAAAGGCTATGGTGGCCCCGCTGACCGCTTCAACCTTTCGCAGGTCCCCGGTCTCCCGGAAGGCTTCGGCATAGCGCGCCATGGCCCTGACCGCAAGCTGGGCCTTGTCGTAGTAATCCCGGTTGGAAATCTTCCCGTTTACCGTGCCATAGTTTTCGTCCTTAACGGTTCCGTCCTTCTGCCGGGTTACAAACCGGCAGTTGGCGACCCGCTCCCCCGCGATGGTGAGCGTTACTTCCCCCCACGCCCCGGTATCGTCCGGGCCGCTCCTTCCAGAATACACCCCGTCGGCATACCCCCGGCTTCCGCAGCCCGCCGCCGCCAACAGCACGGCAAGGGAAAACACACAACAGCCGTATCTTTTCATGCCGGATCCCCTCCTTTTTGACGCTGCGCCCCATTCCCGGCAATCCGCGCTATCCGCCCGTGCTCCAGCACGACGGTCCGTTCCGCGTCTTCCGCCACTTCCGGGTCGTGGGTTACCACGATGATAGTGCTGCCTTCGGCATGGAGCTTCTTAAAAATCCCGATGACGATCTGCTCGTTGGCCTCGTCCAGGTTTCCCGTCGGTTCGTCCGCCAGGATCAGCATGGGGTAATTGATGAGCGCCCTGGCTATACAGACCCGCTGCTGCTCCCCGCCGGAAAGCTGGCTGGGAAGGTGCCTGGACCGGGAGGCCAGGCCCACCCGGTCCAGGGCTTCCAGGGCCTCTTTTTCATCAGGCATGCTGTGGTAGTACTGGGCAACCATGACGTTTTCCAGGGCGGTAAGGTAGCTCACCAGATGGAACTGCTGAAAGATGAGGCCGATCTTGTCCCGCCTTACGGTGGTGAGGTTCCGGGCGCTCTCCTGGGAAATGTTCACGCCGTCCAGAATCACCTGCCCGGCGGACGGCTTATCCATACAGCCGATGATGTTCATCATCGTGGTTTTCCCCGACCCGGAAGGCCCCATGATGGCAAGCCATTCCCCCTGCCGTACCGTCAGGTTGATATCCCGCAGGGCCTTAAGCTGGCCGTAAACTTTCGATATGTCCTTTAACTCCAACAAATCCATGTGTTATTCTCCTCGCAAGACAATGGCCGGGTCCACGTCGGTGGCGTTCCGTACCGGGATGATGCAGGCGATGCCGGTGATGATAACCGATGCCAGCACGGTAAGCGGCAGGAGCAGGGGCAAAAAGGTAACGGACCGGTTAAACACGTTAAGGGCTACCCCCTGGGCAAAAACAAACCCGAAGCCCGCCCCCAAAAGCCCCCCAAAGCCGCCGAGGAAGATTCCCTCCCCCAGGAACTCCGCCGCCAGGCTGCGGTTGGCCGCTCCCAAGGCCTTCCGCAGCCCTATTTCTTTGCGCCGTTCCGCTACCACCGCCATCATGGTAGTGGCCACGCAGATCATAATAAGCAGGAGGACGATCACCGTTACCAGGTATACCAGTAACTGGAGTTTGGTGAGTACCGCCCCCTCGGATTCGGTAACCCGCTTTACCAGCCGGGGGCTTACCCCGCCCACTTCCGCGCGTATCCGCTGGGCAAGAAGCTCCAGCGTCTCAGCGGAAGCGGAGATGCTGCATTCCACCACATCGATCTTTCCGGCCCCGCCGATCATGGCCTCGAAATCTTCCAGCGACATGAAGATGAAGGCTTCCTCGGTCCCACCGGACTGCATGATCCCTGAAACGACAAAGTCCCGGCTAAAGGATTCTCCCGAAGGCCCGGTCCCGGTAATGGTAAAGCCGCTCCCGGCCGGGAGGCGTATGGTGTCCGCCACTTCCTGGCCTATCAAGGCTTCCCCGGCGGCTTCGGGCCAGCGTCCGGAAACAAACCAGTAGGGGCTGGTCTTCCGGACTTCGGCCAGGCTGGTCCCAGCGGCCATAAACGGCTGTTCGTTGATCTTCACCATCCGGTACCGGTAGGGCGCGGCCCCGATAAGGTCCGCCGCAGGCAGGTAGCTTAGGGCGGTCCGTACCATAGCGGGTTCCATAGCCGCCTCGGTCCCGCCGGGGATCATCACAAAATTCGTCCCATAGGACCGGAACTCCTGGCCCATCTGCCGGGGTATATCGTAATAGATCGTGATAAGCCCCGACAGGATAGTCGCGCCGATAGCCACCGCCAACAGCGCCACGATCATCCGGGAACGGCGGCGGAGCAGGGAGCTTACCACCATTTTCACATAAAAACGCTGTCTGTTCATGCCCGCCTACCTGCCATGAAGCACCTCCGCCGGGCGAAGGGAGAGGAGGAGCCGTATTGACGGGACGCTTCCCGCCAGGGTTACTAGGAACACCAGCACCGCCACCAGGGGGATCACCATAGGTTTGATGTCGATGGCGGAGCCAAAGACCGATTGACCGATTATCTGGGCAAAACCCAGACCCGCGAAATAGCCCACCGTTCCGCCTATGATGCCGGTGATGATGATCTCCGCCAAAACCAGGGCGGAGATTGGGGCATCGTAGGCCCCCACCGCCTTGAGCAGCCCTATCTCGGCGGCCCGTTCCATCACGCTGGCAGTAACCAGGTTGGATATGCCCAGGGCCGAACCGGCTAAACTCAAGATGGTGATGAGGAGCATGAGGAGCTGGGTTTTTTCCAGGATGGCCCCTTCGGACTCCGCCACCTGCCTAATGGGTTTGGAAACCGCGTCGCGTATCACTTCGTCAATCTGATAACAGATGGCGCTCACATAGGCGGTACAGTACCATGTTTCCCATTCCTTGACGGAAAGGCTCTTCGGGTCCTGAGCCGCCCTGCGGGAAAGCTCGTTGTCCGGAGTGGTAAGGGCGCTCACCTCCACCCGGCTTACCAGACCCGGCCTGGCCGCCAACTCCTGAACGCGTGCCAGGGGAAGGTAAAACTCCCCGTCCTCATCGCCGCCGGCGCTGAAGATCCCGGCCACCGTAAATTCCCGGCCCTCCGTCCCGACACGGAAGCTATTGTTTTGCGAAACATTGGTGTGCAGCGCCACCGTATCCCCCAGATCAAGGCCGTATTTCGCCGCCGCCGCCTCCCCAACCATGACCGCCCCAAGGTCGTTGTCGGTGAGCCAACGGCCCCGCACATCCCACCAGCTTTTTAGGTTCCGCATCCCCGTATCCAAGGATTCGCCGGTGGGCAGTTCCAAATGGCGGTTGAACCAGGTACCCACCAGCTTCACCTCCCCTCCGCCGGAGGCCGAAACAAGACGGGCCCGGGCGTTCAGGTATGGGGTAAAATCGACAATATTAAAGGCCCAAAAAATGGTTTTGATGTTCCCCAGTTCCGCCTCGTTGAGGTACTTATCCGACACTCCGGAGCCTTCACTTACCCCGTAAAGGTCGTCCAAAAGAGAGGCCCCACGGGGAAGGACGTTGATGTTCGCCCCATAGGTTTTTAGTTCTTGGTTTACCTTATCCCCCACATCAAGCATCACATTCAGCATGGCCGTCGCCAGGGACGCGCCCAGGGCAATCGTGAAGGCCACCATGAGCATCTTCCCTTTTTGCCTGAAAAGGGCCCCCCTAACCATTCTCCAAAACATGGCCGTTCTCCTCTATTTGAACCTGGTTTTTTCGTTTTCCAGGTTGGTTGTCTCTATCACCATGGACCCGCTCCGCAAGGCATAGGCCAGGGGAACGGGATTGCAGCCCCCCTTGAAGCCGATGGTGGAGATGTTCATCACCACATCGCAGAGCCGGCAGATGACCTGGTTCTTCCGTTCATAGTACCCGGTAGGCCCGCAGATGTCGCAGGCATCAAGCCCCACCCCATAGGCCACCGCGTTTTTCTTAATCACGATAAACCGCACCTCCGTGCCGTCCGAGGCGGTATACACAAACCGGTGAAGATGGCCGTCTTCCACCTGGGGGATGGGAATAAGGATCTCCTCTCCCGCCACCGTCATGGGTTCCGCAGGAGAAAGTTCGACCCCCCGCAGCGTATAGGCCTTGATCACCGTGAGGGCCGTAACCGCAAAGGCAAAGCCCAGGGCCACGGTAGCGCACCAGCGCCGATTTATCCTCAGCGCGGCCCGGATCTTCCGGCTTTCGGCAGGGTTCTTCCCCGGCGCCTGCTTCTTTAACCCGGTAATGAATACGATAAGGGGAAGCAGAAAGCTCATCCCCATCAGCACGTAAAGAAAAACAATATTATTATTAACCGCCACGACAATAAGCCTGAAAATCCAGCGGATCATCGGGATGATACGCCGGGCCAGCAGGAACTGGATAATGACGATAAGTTGACTGCAAATAATAACTACAAGGGAGACGGTGAGCAGGACCTTCAGGAACCGGGCGGATACCACTTTCCCGGTCTTATAGAGGGCAAGGGCAGTAAGGATAACCGCCAGCAATCCGGCGGCAAACCCGATGAGCTTAAACAGAAAATCGGTAGTGAATATACTTTGCCCGGCTAAGGCAAATTCCGCCGGATACAGGAATAGGGCCGGAAGGACATAAAAAAGAAGGGCCCCCATCAGGAGGGCGCATCCATAATCGGGGACGGCTTCGGCCAAAGAAGGTCGTTTTCTCAGAAACGGTATTTTCCGTAAAAGTTTCTGCCCTATTCCCCACAGAAAAAGAATATACAGAATCCCAAATACGATGGCAAAGGATAACACCCACAGATTAAAAAATCCCCGGCTGATAAGGGCCGTGGTCCGCCGCAGTACCGCAATAACAAGGGCGGCTCCCGTACCAATGGCGCAGCCCCAAAAGGCCTGCCGCCTCCGGCTTTTATTGCCCGGCCTTTCTCCTATCGCCCACAATAACGCTATCAGTATCCCGGTGGCCAGCAAGTTCTCTACCACCTGGATGAGATATCTCAGCATGTTTCCCCTTTCTTTGTTGAACCGCTAAAAACACACCGGCGAAAAATAACCGCTCAGGCGAGACGGCGGCGTGAAACAAACCGTTCTTTACGCCGCCGCATGTACTCACACTCCGCCTTCGCGGTTACTCTGCCGGGAGCGGGGATGCGGCAAGAACCGCATCCCCTTACGACAAAACCCGTCGGATTTTCTTTATCATCCTACCACGCCGGACCGGCGTAGTCCACATTCCACTCCGCCACCAGGGGAGCGCTCCAGAACCTGCCGGGAACGCCAGTTTCCTGATCCACATGAAGTACATACCCTTGAGCTTCGGGGTTCTGGATGAGGAACCGCACCGTGTATGATCCGGGGCCTCCAGGACCGGGCAGCTTGATATTGGCGCCGTAGTGGGGACCGTCGCTGGCGTTCATGGGCATGAAGGTTCCTTCAATCTTTTCTCCGGTAGATCTAATAACCTCGTACTGAACCGTCAGGTAAGGGACAAAGTCCCCCACGCCGTATCCCAGATCGTTTTCAGCGGCGGAAATATCCGCTTCTATATGCATGTCCGCCTGGGACGCGGGAAGCCCCGCTTCGGCAGGGAGCATATCTACCGGCTGAAAAAACACCCCCGCTACGTTAAGAGGCCCCAGTTCAAAGTCGTCCCCCAAGGGGAATTCCTCAAAGCCGGCCTCCTCGCCAGGGTTTACCGTACTGGCGGGCCTGGTTCCGCTCTGCTTCCCGCCGCCGGCAAAAGCAACGGGTACGCAAAGCGCGATTAAAAGAAGTACCATCAGTGTTCTGATTTTCATAGTACCACTCCTTATAAAAAATTCTCATGACCTAATGGCCTGAGTTAGTGCCTAAAACCGCGGGGAGTTCACGGATTCGCCCCGCGTGTGCCGGCTCCCTTCCACCGGCGAATCTGAATGACGAAGGTAGCCACGGTAATCGCCAGAAGTGCCGCCTGGGGGATAAGCGTTTCCAGGGTGGGATATATTCCCAAAATATCGACGGAAGCAACACCCGCTACCGGGCTAACCCCAATGACGTTCCCCTCCTGAAGCTCTTTGATCCCGTTACCGACAAAGGTAATGGACATGACAAAAAGCAGGACGCTGGTACCCAGGAAGAACGGTTTTAAGGGAAGCCGGATGCTTACAACCCGAATCAATATATAGATGATAACCAGCAGAACGATACCGACGCCCAAGCCCAGCCACACCATATTGATATATTTTTCGGTACTGGCCAGCAGCGCCTGGTAAAAGAGGATGGTTTCGGCCCCTTCCCGGAACACCGCCAGGAATGCGGCAAAGGCCAGGGAAAACATACTGCCCCGTGTAATGGAGGCCTTAACCTTGCCTTCGATATATCCGGACCAGGCCTCCGCCTCGGCCTTGGAAACCATCCAGTTGCTGACATAAAAAAGCACGGCCACCGCCAATAACATGGTGGCCCCTTCAACAATCTCCTGATTCTGCCCCCCGGCAACGCTGGTGATCCGGTTCAGTATCCAGGCCATGACGACGCTTACCCCCAGGGCAATCAGGGAACCCCAGTACACCGGACGCACGCCCTTCTTATTGCCGCTTTTAAGCAGGTAGGCGATGATAGCCCCCACGATGATGATGGCCTCAAACCCTTCCCGGACGATGATGAGGAGGGAGCCTAAGAAAACCCCGATAGCCAGCTCTTCCTTGCCGTCAAGCTGGGCGGCGTCCTCTTTAAGGTAGTTCGCCAGGGTATCAAGCCCCGCCGCAACCTCCTCCTGGGACGCCCGGTTGGCTATAGACTTTTTTACCGCGCTGAACTGGTACTCAACCTGGGAAGCCCTGGCGCCGGAGATCCTGCTCATAACAATTTTTTCAAATCCCACTTTTTCGTAGAACTGAAAGTAGGCCACATCCACCTGATCTTTTGCGCCCTTCTGATCGCCCGAACGGTAAAGCGTATTGGCCGTATCCAGAACCGCCGCCATCTCGTTGGCTATTCGTGTCCAGCTTCGCGCCGCCGCCGCCGGCTCCGGTTTCCCATCAAGCCGGTTCGCGGTAACCCGCAGCAGCCGGAGCAGCTCGTTATGATTTTCCCGTATCTCCTGCTGGCTCTTGCCGGCCCGCATGGATGCCTTTACATACTCGCCCCAATCTTCTATATTCTGCGCCCGTTCCGGGGAAATGACGGTCTTGACCTCTTCCTCAAAACCCGTTTCCCGGTACTGCGAAAAAGCGGCGTCCACCAGAGCCGCCGCCCCCGCTGCATCTCCCGCTACATAGCGGTAATAGGCCTCGCTCAAGACAAGCCGCAATTCCCGTTCCTTCCCTTCCCAAAACCCGGCATCGGCAAAAACCGGAGCGGCAATCAGGGAAAAACAAAACAACGCCAAAACAGGAACGGCTATTCCTTTACGCAACTTCAACCTCCTTAGCTAGTTAGTAAGTCCTAACAACGAATGAAGAAAAACTAGCACCAAGCCGGTTCTTATGTCAAGTGAGTTTGTTAAAATTAACAATTTTTTTTGTAACCTAACAAATTGAGTTTATCTTTTTTGAAAAGATGCGGGGGCAGACTGTGTCAAAACGCTGTCTTTTAAGTCATTAGGGAGCTAAACGGCGGGATAAACGCGCAGTGGTTTGGAACAGCCATCTTTCGGATTCGAACCGAAGACCTCATGATTACAAGTCAAGTGCTCTACCGACTGAGCTAAGATGGCATAGGCGGGATACTATCGTGAATGAGCGGGCCAGGTCAAGCGTTTACCCGGTGAGGTTAGCCTTCGGCCCCCCTCACCGGAGCGTACCGGTTCCGGTACCCGGAGAAACCGGGCGCCCGTTATAGTTCCGCCGGCATGGTTACGGGGGTACACGCGCCGGTAAAGGGCGCGGGTTTTCGTTTTTCCAGGAACGCGGACATGGCGTTCCGTTGATCTTGCGTTCCAAAACATTCCTGAAATAACGCCGCCTCCCTTTCCGTAAACTCAGGCGCGGTAAGGCCGGCGGCGGCGTTCGCGGCCTTTTTCACATTCCCGACGCCGAGGGGGGCGTTTCCGGCAATCCTGGCGGCGGTTTTTAAGACTTCCCCCATAAGCTCCGCCTGGGGGTGGACGCTGTTCACAATCCCCAGGGAAAGGGCCTCCGCCGCCGTAACCCGCCGGGCGGTGAAAAGCAGCTCCTTGGCCCGTGCCGCGCCTATCAGAGCGGCAATGCGTTTAATGCCCCCGTAACCGGGCAAAATGCCCAGGGACACCTCAGGAAAGGCGAATACCGCGTTTTCCGCAGCCATACGGATATCACAGGCCAGGGCTAACTCAAAGCCGCCCCCCAGGGCATACCCATTCACCGCCGCGATAACCGGCGCGGGAAAATCGTCGATGGCGTCCATCAGCCTGTTGCCCGTCTCGCTGTATTCCCGCGCGTTCTGGGGCATAAGGTTCAGCATCTCCCTGATGTCCGCGCCGGCCACAAAGGATTTTTCGCCGCCCCCGGTGATGACAAGACACCGCAGGCCGGTGGACGTGATTTCCCCCAGGATTTGGGAAATTTCAGCAAGCGTTTCCCCGTTCAGGGCGTTCAGCGCCTCGGGCCGGTTAATCGTAAGGGTTCCAATAAAATCTTTGGATTCATAACGTATGTATTTCATAAGGTCCTCAGTATACCACAAATTTTGGCCCGCGGGAGGCCTTTAGAACGTTTTTCCGCCGTATCGCTGCTTCCCAATTCGGCGCGGCCGGTTATAAAACTTTTCCAGCCGGTTATAAAACTTTTCCAGCCGGTTATAAAACTTTTTTAACCGGTTATAAAACTTTTTTAACCGGTTATAAAACTTTTACAGGGGGCGGTAAAAC
>JAITLF010000331.1 GCA_031278025.1 Treponema sp. | reverse complement strand
GGGGGCGGAGCCCCCGTAGTGGGGGTAGGCCGGGACCTTGGCCCGGCCGCAGGGGGCGGCTGCCCCCTCCCTAACTTGGAGAAGGCGAGTTTTGAAACAGCCTTAAGGAATAGATATGGGTTTAGTTGAATTAACGGAGATCTCCCGGTTTTACGGTTCCGCTCCGGGTTATGTGATCGCGGGCGGGGGTAATACTTCTTTTAAGGACGGGGAAACCCTGTATATCAAGGGTTCGGGGACCAGTTTGAATACCATCGAACCGGAAGGTTTTGTCAAAATGGACCGGGGCAGGCTGGCGCTTATCTGGGAAAAGAACTACGGTGAAGATCCGGAGGAACGGGAACGGGCGGTTCTCGCGGATATGATGGCCGCCCGCAGGCCCGGAGAGGAAAACAAGCGCCCAAGCGTGGAGACCCTGCTTCACGATATTCTGCCCTTTGAATATGTGGTCCATACCCATCCCTCCCTGGTGAACGGGCTGTGCTGCTCCAAAAACGGGGAGGCAAAGGCGGCCGAATTTTTCGGTGATGACGCGGTCTGGATACCCTCCTGCAATCCCGGTTATGTCCTTTGTGCGCTGGTAAAAACATCGCTTGACGCCTATCGTTCCCGCACGGGAAAAGAAGCCGCGCTTATCTTCCTTCAGAATCACGGGGTTTTTGTGGGCGCGGATTCGACGGACGGTATTAAGGCGGCGTATCAGCGGATCATGGGCGTTTTGGAAAAACACATTAAAGACGAGCCGGATTTTTCCGGACGGGTGACGGAATACGGCAATTCCGGGGAAGCGGCGGCGCTGCTGCGGCAGCTTGCGGGCGGGGACGCCGTTGTTGTATTTGAACGCAACAACGAATTTGCCCGCCTTGTGGAGGACGCTTCTTCCTTTTACCCGGTATCTTCCGCGCTGACCCCGGATCATATAGTGTATTCGGGGAGTGATCCCCTGTTTATAAGCGCCGCGGCTCTTTCGTCCGCATCCGGGCCGGAAACGCTGTGGAAAGAGCATCGGGAAAAGATCGGGCGTGTACCCAAAATCGCGGCGGTTCAGGGGCTGGGTGTTTTCGGCATCGGTGATTCGGAAAAAGCGGCGCGGCTTGCCCTTTCCCTGTTTACCGATACGGCCAGGGTGTCTAAATACGCCGCTTCATTCGGGGGCGCGCTGTTTATGACACGGGATAAAATTGATTTTATCAACAATTGGGAAGTGGAACGTTACCGCGCGAAAGTCGCGGCATCCTAAAATTTGTATAGATAATCCAGGAGGAGAATATGAAAGAGTATCGGAGTAGTGATGCTGTAGAATCCGCGTACGCTCTCGCGAAAGAGGTATACGCCGGGTTTGGGGTGGATACCGGCAAGGCTGTCAAGGCGGCCCTGAACATTCCGGTTTCTATTCACTGCTGGCAGGGTGACGATGTTACCGGGTTTGAGGGCGTCCGGGGGCTTTCCGGCGGCGGGATCCTCGCGACCGGCAATTATCCCGGAAAGGCCCGGAACGGGGATGAACTTCGCGCGGACACGGAATTTGCCTTTAGCCTGATCCCCGGAAAGAAACGCTACAACCTGCACATGCTCTACGCGGAACCGGACGGCAAAAGCGTATCACGGGACAAACTTGAACCGGAGCATTTTAAGAAATGGATGGACTGGTCAAAAAAGAAGAGGATACCCCTGGATTTCAATTCCTCGTTTTTTTCCCATCCTTTGGCGGAAGATGCCAGCATGTCCAGCGCGGACGACAAGATTCGCCGCTTCTGGATCGACCACTGTATCGCCGCCCGGAAGATCGCGTCCGCGTTTGGGGCGAATCAGGGTTCCCCCTCGGTACACGACATCTGGCTCCCCGACGGTTCCAAGGACCTTCCCGCGGACAGGCTGGGCCCCCGTCGGCGGCTCAAAGACGCGCTGGACGAGGTTCTCGCCGTCCCTCTGCCGTCCGGAACCGTCCTCGACGCGGTGGAATGTAAGCTCTTCGGCATAGGGAGCGAATCGTATGTGGTGGGTTCCCACGAATTCTACATGGGATACGCGGTACAAAGGCAGATATGCCTCTGCCTCGATACGGGACATTTCCACCCCACGGAAACCATAGCCGACAAGATTTCCGCGATTGCGCTGTTTGTGCCGGGCCTGTTGATTCACTTTAGCCGGGGGCTGCGCTGGGACAGCGATCATGTTACCACCTATTCCGACGATACCCGCGAAGTGTGCCGGGAAATTGTGCGTACCGGTGTGCTGGACAAAGCCAACATCGCCCTGGACTATTTTGACGCCTCAATCAACCGTATCGCCGCCTGGGTTATTGGCACCCGCAGCCTCAGAAAGGCCTTTCTTGAAGCGCTGCTGGAACCTTCCAAACTGCTGCGGGGCGCGGAAAAGGCCGGGAAAAAACATGAGCGCCTTGCCCTGTTGGAAGAATTTAAAACATTGCCGTTTTCCGCGGTATGGGATAAACTCTGTCTTGACGCCGGAGTTCCGGTAGGCACCGACTGGTTCGCCCCGGTGGATGACTACGAGAGCAAGGTGCTGTTGAAACGCAAATAGCGGGGAGCAGGCAGGAGTGAGGGGATGTTTTATAACTTCCAACTCCTGATTTTCCGGCGGGGGAGGTGAACTTATGGATTATATTGCGGTTATTGACATCGGGATGACCAACAAGAAGGTGGCCATTTATGATGAATCCCTTTCCCAGGTAGATGCCCGGTACCGGAATTTCCCGGCGAAAATAGCCGACGGTCTTGAAACCCACGATCTTGAGGCGATGGAGGAATGGTTCCTTGATGAGCTTGCCTCCGCGTCGAAGAAATACGTGATAAAGGCGATAGCGGTTTCCACCCACGGGGCCAACTTTGTCTGCGTCGGGAAGGACGGGAAACCTTCGGTTCCCTGTATTTTCTATACCCACGAACCCGGCGACGATTTTCACCGCCGTTTTTATGAACGCTTCGGCAGTCCGGAGGAACTTCAGGCAAGAACGGGTACTCCCTATCTCAAGGCCATGATCAACACCGGCAAGGGCGTTTTGTTTGCCAGGGAAAAGTACCCGGACGCTTTTAAGAACACCGCGCATCTGCTCATGTTTCCCCAGTATTGGGGTTTCCGTTTGACCGGCAAAAGCGGCGCCGAATGTACCTACATGGGATGCCACGCCTACCTGTGGGATCAGGTTGAGGGCAGGCTTTCCGATGTGGCCGAAAAAATGGGGGTCGCGCCGTTCATGCCTTCCAAGCTCAACCGTTCCTGGGACGTGCTGGGAACCGTCACCGAAGAGGTTTCTCGGAGAACGGGCCTTGGCCGGGACGTGATTGTTACCATGGGCATTCACGATTCCAATTCCTCCCTGCTTCCGCATTTTGCCAAAAAAGGGGAGACGGGATTCCTGCTTAACTCAACAGGAACCTGGTGCGTCGGCATGAACCCGGTAAAGAAATTCGGTTTTGCCCCGGATGAGCTGGGCAAGGCGGTGTTCTTCAATATTTCCGCCTTCGGGAGCCCGGTAAAAACCACGATCTTCCAGGGGGGCTATGAATTTGAGGTCTGGTCGAAGATACTGATGGCGCTCCACAAGCGGGACGATCTCCCCCCGTATCGGGAAGATCTGTACCGGCGGCTTCTCCGCGAAAAGAGGATCTTTCTGCTCCCGGAACTGGTACAGGGTTCGGGCCAGTTTCCCCGATCAAAGCCCCGGGTCCATGAAGACGGCAGGGATTACCACTACGCCGAAGTTGCCGGGGAGACGGCCTTTACGGAAAGGTCTCCGCCCTGTTTTAAGGACTACGAAACCGGCTTCGCGGCGTTGCGCGTCTCCCTGGTGATGCAGTCCCTTACCGGGCTTGAACGCACGGGATTGACGCCGGGGGTGGAGATTTTTACCGAAGGCGGTTTCCGCAAGAACGAGGCCTACAACACCCTGCTCTCCGCGGGCTTTAAGGACAACCGGGTATTCCTCACCGATATTGCCGAGGCAACCGCCCTGGGCGCGGCCATGACCGCCAAAATGGCGCTTACCGGCCAGGGGCTTTCGGATCTTGCCAAAAATTTCGGGATAGACTACCAGGAGGTGCCCAAGGCCGAAGTTCCCGAACTTGCCCCCTACCGCGCGGCGTGGCTGGCCCTTGCGGAGGGGTGAGGAGCGGGGCCGGCGCACATAAAATTTTCGCCCCGGCAAGTCCCGCAAAACTACCTGCGCTGAGGATTAAATTGACCCGCAAAAATTTTAGATAGCGAAAACCCCTTCCTGCCGGCAGTGAAGATTCACCGGGGGGTCTGTCCCCCTATTTTTCCTATTTTTTCCACTTTTTTTCAGCGTGATTAAAGCAAAACGGCGAGTCAAACCCCTATTATATATATGCGACAATTACGAATACTCAGACAGGGTGTCTGGTACGAAATCCGCACCCGCGTCAACAACAGGGAACCTCTGTTCCGCGGGCACAAGGCCCCGGCAATCTTTGCCCGGGTGTTCCGGGAGACGGAACTTCGGTTTGTCTTCGAGATCAGGGGACTGCGTCTTGAGGATGATTGGCTTACGTTTTACATCAGGCCGGAGGACGGGCTGGAACTCCCCG
>JAITLF010000312.1 GCA_031278025.1 Treponema sp. | reverse complement strand
CCGTATGTGAAACTTTACCGTGAGGAGCGGGAGATTTCGCTGTGCCTTGTGCTTGACTGCTCGGCTTCCATGCATACGGGTTCCCGGGCTTTGAACCGCTATGAACAGGGGGTGCTGGCGGCGGCGCTTCTGGCTTTTTCGGCGGAGAGAACCGGGCAGGGGGTGGGCGCGCTGTTTTTCGCCGAAGACATTACGCGGGTTTTCAGGGCGGGGAAGGGGAGGGCGCATATCATGGCCGTGCTGAGCGCCGCGCTTGACGGGCGGCCCGGCGGACGGGGGAGCGGCCTGGGGAAGGCGCTTGAGGGAACGGCGCGGCTTCTTCGGGCCCGGCATTTCGGGCGGAATTCGCCGCGCGCGCTTGTGGCGGTTATCTCCGACTTTATGTGTCTGGGCTGGGAACGGGAGCTGGCCGCCCTCCGCGCGGATCACGACGTGATCGCCATCAGGATAAGCGATCCGCTGGATTTTGAGATTGGGGACGCGGGGCTTGTGGGTCTTGAGGATAACGAGACAGGCCACCGGCTTTACGCGGCGGCCTCTTTCCGCTCTTTCCGGGAATCCTGGGCCGCCTGGCATGAGGATCGGCTCAGGGTCTGGCAGGCGATCTGCCGCCGCCGGGGTATTGCGGCGCTTCCGCTTTCCACGGCGGAGGACGCGGCCCCGGCGCTGGCCCGGTTTTTCAGGAGTCCGGGACTTACCGCCCCGGGGCGGCGGCGGTGAAACGTTTTACTTTTGCGGTCCTTGCCTGTTTTATCGCGGCGTCCGCGCTTTTTGCCCAGGATGATTCAAGGCCGCAGGATCTCTACTACCTTCTGCCCCAGACGGTTTATGTGGGGGACGCGGGCCGGCTGGCCTTGCCCCTGGGCACGACTTTTTCCGGTGTCGGCGGCACGGTGCTGGACAGGCCGGAGCAGCTTCCGCCGGGCGGGGACCTGGTTATCTCGCGCGTTGAGCTTGAAAACCGGGGCGGCCAGGCCCGGCTCCTGGTGGATTTTACCGCCTATGTCCCCGGGATCGTCGCGTTTCCGCCCATAACGGTCGGATCCTTTGTCTTTCCGGGCCTTGAGGTAAATATCGCCTCGATTCTTGACGCCGGCCCGCCCGAAAATTCCAGGGTTCTCTCCCCCTACGCGCCGCCTGTCCCGGTTCCCGGTACGATGGGAATAATTTACGCCTTTGCCCTGGGGATTGTCGTCCTGATTCCGGGGAGCGCGGCCCTGGGGATATGGGGTTTCCCCTGGTTTTTCCGCTGGCGGCATCTCCTGAAAAGGAGGCGTATGATCCGGGGCCTGTCCCGTACGGTGAGGCAGTTACGGGCCGCCCTTGCCGGGGACAGCCCGGCCTGCGGCGCGGTTCTCGACCGGCTCAACGGTGAACTGCGGCATTTTCTGGAATTTTTTACCGGCTGTCCCTGCGCCAGCATGGCGCCGGGGGAATTCCTCTCCCTTACCGGGCCGGGCGGCGAATACGGTCCCTTCCTGAGCGGGCTTTTCGGCCGCTGCGACCGGCTGCGCTTTGGCGGCGCGGAGGTTCCGGCCGGCGAGGTATTGACGATGCTGGATGAGGTTCAGGGTTTCGCGGAGACCTGCGAAAAAGAAGGAGAGGCAGGATGAGGCCCGGCTTTGAACGGCCGCTTATCCTGGCGGCGGGGGTTCTTGCCGTTGTGGTGGTAGCCCTGGGGCGGCGCTTTTTCCGGGGACTGCCCTCGGCGGAGCTTCCCCTGGGGCCGCCGGGAGGCGCTCCCTTTAAGCCGCCTTTCGATGTGAGCTTTCTTGCCCGTATCTTCCGGTGGATGGAATACGCCGGTATTTTGCTGCTATTTACCGCCGCGGCCGGGCCGGAACTTCTGAGTACCCGGATGATCTTGCTTGACCGGGGGGCGGATATTTTCTTTGTGGTTGATATTAGCCCCAGTATGGCGGGTATGGACATTGACGGCATGAGCCGTTTTGACGCCGCCCGCAAACTTATTACCGAATTCGCGTTAAACCGGCCGTCGGACGCTATTGGCCTTGCGGCTGTGGGGAACGAGGCGGGCCTCCTGCTTCCCCCCACGGTTGACCGGGCGCTGCTCCTGGAAAGGCTGGGCAATCTGCGGATCGGGGAACTGGGAGACGGCACCGCCCTGGGGATGGGTTTGAGTGTGGCGGCCCTGCACAGCCGGGAGGGCGGCGCCGGGCGCCGGGCGGTGGCGCTTATCACCGATGGGGAGAACAACGCGGGTTCGGTACACCCGGAAACGGCGGCGGCGGCGATCAAGGGGCTGGGCGTGAATCTCTGGGTAATCGGCGTCGGTTCCTCCGGCGAGGTGCCCGTTGACTATGTTGACCCGTTTCTCAACCTGCGCCGTACCGGTTCCTTCGAGTCCCGCTTTGATCCGGAAAGCCTCCGCGCCATTGCGCGGGCTGGCGGCGGAACCTATATCGCCGCGCCATCGGGGGCGGCCTTTTCCGCGGCCTTTGACCGGCTGGACAAGACGGAGCTGACCGTCCGCCACACCGCCCCGGTGACCCGGGGGAGGGACCTGTCCGTTCCGGTGATTCTGGCCGCCCTGGTGTGTGTTTTTATCCCCCGGTTTTTCCGCCGCTGGTATCTGGGGGCCCTGCTGTGAATTTTGAGAATCCCCGCGCCCTTTGGGCCCTGCTTTTCCTTGTCCCCCTGGCCCTGATGATGGCCGTCCACTATTGGCGGTGCGGGCGGATCCTGCTTTTCTTCGGGAAAGGCGGCGGCCATGCCGGCGGCCATGCCGGGACCGGAAAGATACGCTTCCGTTACCGGGCCGCTTCTCTGGCCTTTCTCGCGTTCTTCGCCCTTGCGGTGATCGCCCTTGCCGGCCCCCGCTGGGGAATCCGGCTGGTTCCGGAATTCCGCCGGGGCCTGGACGTAGTCCTGGCCTTCGACCTTTCCCGCAGCATGGATGTCCGCGACGGGCCCGCCGGAACAAGCCGGCTGGAACGGGCCGCCGCCATCGCGGAGGCTCTGCTTTCCTCCCCGGAAAGCGCCGGCGTCCGTTTCGCCATTGCCGCCGGCAAGGGCCGGAGCATACTTGCCGTTCCCCTTACCCTGGACACCGAGGCCCTGTCGGCCTTCCTCGAGGGGATTTCCAGTTCCCGCATTACCGGCCGGGGCACCGATTCGGAAAAACTCGTTGACGCCGCGGCCACGGCCTTTAAGGACGACTTCCCCGGAAGACGGCGGATCATCCTCTTTTCCGACGGGGAGGCTCTTTCCGGCGATCTTTCCGCCGCCTGCGACCGCTGTCTTGCCCGGGACATCAGCATCATCGCCGTGGGGTTTGGTACGGAAGCCGGGGGGCCGGTGCCGCCGGCCGGGGCTTTCCCGGGCCTTGATCCGGCCGCCGGGGAACCGGATGAGCAGGGAATCATAAGCCGCGCCGATCCGGAGGCCCTTCGCGGGGCGGCCGCGCGGACCGGGGGCCTTTACATCGACGGGAATACCGGCGCGGCGGCGGAGCTTCTCGCGGAATGCCTCGCCCGTGACAGCGGATCCGGGCCGCGACAGGCGGGGGACCCCGATTCCGGGGAGACCGGTTTTCGCGGGGAACCGGCGTCCCGGCGCTACGTATTCATCCTCGCGGCCCTGGCCTTCTTCGGCCTTTCAAAACTCCTCTCCTGCGAATTCCGCCTTCCCCTCCCTCCTCCTCTAAAAAAACGGAGGCCCCGCCGTGCATAGCCGCGCCCTTCCGTCCGCCTTTCGCCTTTCGCTTTTTGCCCTGCTCGCCGTGAATCTTGCGTCCTGTTCCCAATTCCCGGGCAAGCTCCGGATCATCGAAGGCGGCTTCCACCACGCCGGGGGACGTTACGCCGAGGCAATCGCGGCCTACCGGGAAGCCCTGGCCTATCCCGCGGCGGCCCCCTATGCCGAGTACGGGCTGGGGGTGATCTACCTTGCCCTGGACGAGGACGAGGCGGCCATAAGCCGCTTTGAGGCGGCGGCCCGATCCCTGGAAGCCGGTGAGGAGGCCCTTCCGGAGCACCGCGAACTCCGTTACCGCATCCACTACAATACCGGCGTGATTCACTTTCACCGGGGAGATTACGCCGCCGCCGCCGCCGAATTCCGGCGGGCCCTTGAAACGGACGGCAGCCATATAGAGGCCAAGCGCAATCTGGAACTGAGCCTCCTCTCCCTGGATCGCCGGAACCGGGACGAGACTTCCCTGGGCGGCGGGGCGGACAGTTCCGGCAGTGACGAGATACTCTTTGATTATATGCGCCAAAAGGAACGGGAAAAGTGGAGAAGCCGGGAATGGACCGAGGCCGAGACTCCGGGCCCGGACTATTAGCCCGCACGCTTTG
>JAITLF010000296.1 GCA_031278025.1 Treponema sp. | reverse complement strand
TATACTCCAGAACTTCCAAAAAACAATCCCTTAGAATGTTTAATGCGCCCGGCCTGCCAACACCCCCCGACGGCGGTGTCTTGAAACGCCGGCAGCCTTAATCGTAGGGCTGGCCTGCGGCTTTGGGGGCGTAGTCTTTTCCGCTGAAGACCACCAGGGTTATCAAGGTGATCCCGTAAGGCAGGGCGTTGAAGAATTCCGAGGGGAGGAATCTGAGGCCGGCGATGTTGACGATGTTCACGGCCAGGGCGGAAGAAGCGCCGAAAAGACATGCCGCGCCCAGGATGCCTCCGGGAAGCCAGCGGCCAAAGGAGACCGCCGCCAGGGCGATGAAGCCTTTGCCGTTGATGGTGGTTACCGTGTACTGGATGTCCTGGGTCAGGACGATGCATCCCCCCGCCAGGCCTGCCAATGCCCCGGAAATGAGTACCGCCATGTACCGGATACTCAGGACGTTGCAGGCGGCGGCGGCGGCGGCCTGGGGATGTTCGCCGCAGACCCGCAGGCGCAAGCCCCAGGGCCGCTTGTAGAGGACGAACCACGCGGCCAGCAGGATGACGAGACTGAGCCAGGCGGTGGGATACACGCCGCCAAAACCTGGGCGCATCCCCATGTGATAGTTTTGGGTGCGGTCCATCCTAAAAAGGAGTTGGCAAAAGAACACGGTGATCCCGTTAGCCAGCAGATTGATGCCCGTACCGGAGATAACCTGGTCGGCCCGGAGGGTAATGGCGGCAAAGGCGTGAAGCAGGGAAAAGAGGCAACCTGCCACGGATGCCAGGAACAGCGCCAGGGGAATGGAAAACCCGATGGAACGTTCCAAGAAGACGTGGGTAGTGGCGGCGGTCATGGCGCCGAAGGCCATAAGGCCCTCCAGGGCTATGTTCACGACCCCCGCCTTTTCGCAGATCATCCCCCCGGTAGCGGCGATCAGGAGGGGGGCGGCGATCATGGCCGTTGACGGGAGCATGTTCCACAGAACCCGCAAAAATTCGCTCATCCCGTTTCCCTCTCTTTCCGCGCCTTTTCCTTGCGCTGCCAATCCACGATGATCCGTATCCCCGCGCGGAGGGATATGAACACCACAACCAGCCCCAATATGATGGAGGCGATCTCCTTGGGTATCTGCCGGGACTGCATCAGGGGCTGGGCGGACTTGAGCATGCCAAAGAGGAGGCCCGAAAGGGCGGAACCCCAGGCCGTGCTGTTCCCCACGAGGGCCACGGCTATGCCGTCAAATCCGTACCCGTCCTGAACCGCCAAAACCCGCCCGGCGGGAAAGACCCCCAGGGAAACCACCGCCCCGGCCAGGCCGGCAAAGGCCCCGGAAATGGCCATGGACGCGGTGATGGCGGCGTTCACGTTGATGCCGCCGTAGCGGGCGGCGTCCCGGTTGACGCCCGTTGCCCGCAGGGAATAGCCGAACCGGGTCCTTCCCATGATGAACCAATACACGGCCACCGCCGCCAGGGTAAGGTAAAGGCCGTAGTTGAGCCGGGAACCATTGGTAACCGACGCGAGGGCGGGGCTGGTAAGCCGGGCGGTTTGGGGAAAATCCGGGGTCCTGAAGGTATTGGTCCCCGGAATCATCAGGGTAAAAAATCGGGAAAGGTACTGGGCTATGTAATTCAGCATGATAGTGGCTACCACTTCGGACACGCTGAACCGGGCCTTGAGGAAACCCGCGATGCCGCCCCAGACCGCCCCGGCGATGATGCCGGCCAGCACGGCCAGAACCCAGTGGAACACCGGGATTTGGGGGCCGTAAATGGCCGTAAACTGGGCGGCGGTAAGTCCGACAACATACTGGCCTTCGGCGCCTATGTTGAAAAGCCCGGTCCGGGCGGCAAAGCCCATGGAAAGCCCGCAGAGGACGAGAGGGATGGAGACGACAAACCATTCTCCCACATACCGCATGTTGTGGGTCCCCCGCCGCAGGTCCCACCCCGTGACTACCTGGAATATGGCGGAGTACATACCTGCGGGGTTTCTGCCCACCAGGAGGATGAGGACCGTAGCCACCAGAAAGCCCAGAAGCACCACCCCTAGGGAAAGAAGGGCGTTGGACCGGGTAAGAGCCGCCAAAATCATACCCTGGACGCGGACCGGGGACCGCTGTTTCTCAGGCATAGTTTTTCCCTTCCAGGCCGCCCATCATGGCCCCAATGCGGCGTTCGGTCGCTTCTTCGGCCGTAACTATCCCAACGAGGGAACCACGGGAAATCGCCGCGATGCGGTCGCAAAGCCCCAGTATCTCGTCCAGATCAAAGGAAATCAGGAGTATCGCCCGGCCTTTATCCCGTTCCGCCAGAATCCGCGTATGGATATACTCGATAGCCCCCACGTCCAGCCCCCGTGTAGGCTGGGACACGATGAGCAGCTGCGGATCAAGGCTCAGTTCACGGGCAATGATAGCCTTTTGCTGATTTCCCCCCGAAAGATCGCCCGTACGGGTCAGGGGCCCGTTTTCGGCCCGGATGTCAAACTGCCGGATGAGGTTTTGGGCAAACGGCGGCTGGCGGTATCCTTTGAGCATCAGGCTCTCATAGAGGTAAAAGTCCAGGGCCAGGCCGTACTTTTGCCGGTCGTCGGGGACATAGGCAATCCCCAGCTTAATGCGCTCGGCAATACGCTTGCGGGTAATATCCCGGCCCTTGAACAGGATGCGCCCGGACTTTACCGGCAGGAGCCCGTAAATGGCGGCGGCCAGTTCCGACTGCCCGTTACCGTCCACCCCGGCCACCCCGACCACCTCGCCGGCGCGCACCTCCAGGGAAAAGCCGTTTACCGCATAAAGCCCCCGTGAATCGGCGACATGGAGGTCCTCAATACGCAGAACCGTCCCGCCGGGATGGGCGGGCTTCCGCTCTAGGTTGAAGTTGACCGCCCGGCCCACCATCTTTTCCGCAAGAGCCATCGTGTCCGCGTCCTTTACGGCAACCGTGTCTATCGTCCTCCCCCGGCGCAGCACCGTACACCGGTCAGCCGCCGCCTTGATCTCCTTCAATTTATGGGTGATGAAGATGATGGTCTTTCCCTCCGCTTTAAGGCGGTTAAAAATGATCAACAGTTCGTCGATCTCCTGGGGGGTTAAAACCGCCGTAGGCTCGTCAAAGATGAGGATATCCGCATTCCGGTACAGTATTTTGAGTATTTCCACCCGTTGCTGCATACCCACCGTGATGTCTTCGATCCGGGACCGGGGGTCCACCGCAAGGCCGTAGGCGGCGGAAAGCTCCGCCGCCTTCTGTTCCGCCGCAGCCATGTCCAGATTCCCGAACCGGTTCCGGCGTTCTAGCCCCAGGACGATGTTTTCCGCCACGGTAAAACGAGGCGCCAGCTTGAAATGCTGGTGTACCATCCCAATTTTCAGGGCAATGGCGTCGTTGGGGTTCCGAATGACCGCCTCTTTGCCCCGTATCCTGATGACGCCGCTGTCGGCTTCATAGATGCCAAAGAGGACGGACATAAGGGTAGACTTGCCCGCCCCGTTTTCCCCCAGCAGGGCGTGGATTTCACCCTTCCGAACCGTCAGGTTCACCCGGTCGTTTGCCACCACGCTGGGGAAAACTTTGGTAATCCCGATCATCTCGATAGCCGCGTGGTCCATCCCGATAGCCGCCGTGTGGCCCTAATCGTCCAACGCCTTTAAGTCTTGGGGGAAGCCGGGAAGCTTTTTGGCCTCCGCGTTCGTGGCCGCTATCCTGATCCCGCCGGAAATGATTTGAGCCTTTACCCGTTCCAGCTCATCCACAATGTCGCTTGTCAGGGCGGGATTGGCGGCGGAATACCCCACCCCATCGGCCTTAAGATCAAAGGTGATGACCTCGCCCTTAAAGGTATTGTTCTTCACCGCGTTGAGGCAGTAGAGCAGACTGGTTTCCACCTGCTTGATCATGGACGTGAGCACCGCGGATTCGCTTTCGTTGTACCGCCCTTCCTCATACTGATCCGAATCCACCCCGATGGCCCATACGTTTTTTCCCGCCTCACGGTACTGCTTGGCCTGGGCAATGACGCCGTTCCCGCTGGCCCCGGCGGCGGAATAAATGGCGTATACCCCGGAATCATACCAGTTCATGGCCTGGGTTTTGGCAAGATCAGCCCTTCCCCAGTCATTGACGTAGTAGTCGACAATCCGGGCGTTGGGGAACACCGACAGAATCCCTTGGACATAGCCGACCTCGAATTTGGTGATCGTCCCGTCGGGAACGCCGCCTAAAAAGCCGAACTGAGGCTCGGCAATGCCGTCGGCCTTGGCTTTGAGGGCCGCCGCCATCCCGACAAGGTAAGACCCCTCATGCTCGGCATATACCGCCTGCATGACGTTGGGCAGGTTCACCCAGGCCACGTCAACGATCAGGTACTTTTGATCCGGATTATCGCCGGCTACTTCCATAAGGGCGTCGGCAAAGGTAAACCCCGTGGTTACAATGACATCGTAGCGCTCATCCGTAGCCTGCCGAAGATTGGGGACATACATATCCTGCGTCTGGGCGGCAACCACATCGTAGAGGATTCCCCGCTGCCGGGGGTTCTGCCAGGTATCGCCGTAAAACTCCAGGATGCCCCGCCATGCCGCGGCGTTGAAGGACTTATCATCAATGCCGGTTGCGTCGGTCAAAAGCCGCACCGTTACCCCGTCTGACGCCGGGAGCGCCGATGCCGAGGGTGCCGGGGCCGGCTTCGTACACGCCGCCAGAATCAGCGACGCAAGGACGGCGCCGGATATGGCCGCACCGATAAACTTCTTTTTCATGGTAAAACTCCTTTATATGGAAGATGGAAGAACGTATTCCTATCACGTAACAGCTTAGTCAGACTTGCCGGTAGTTTCAATCCTACTTGAGCAGCGCAGGATGCAGATGCAGCGCCCCGCGCTTCTTCCGGGTATCCCCACCATTTTTATGGGAGGTCCGGGGGGCCCCTGGTCCCCCTGGACTTTACCCCATTTGGTAGACACTGTTAAGCGACTTGTCCACCGTTAAACACAAGAGGCGCCACATAGTCAAGTACCGAATGCATACGAATCCGGTTATAATAGGCCTCAACATACATGAACACCGATTGTCTTACCTCCCCCGCAACATGTTTGCCATCCAAGGTTTCCAGT
>JAITLF010000264.1 GCA_031278025.1 Treponema sp. | reverse complement strand
CGCGGGCCTGCCTCCGCGCAACGCGGGCCTGTCTCCGCGCAACGCGGGCCTGCCTCCGCAGTCTGCGGGCCTGCCTCCGCGCAACGCGGGCCTGCCTCCGCGCAACGCGGGCCTGCCTCCGCTGTCCGCGGGCCTGTCTCCGCGCATCGCGGGACTGTCTCCGCGCAACGCGGGACTGTCTACGCGCAACGCGGACCTGTCTCCGCTCATCGCGGGCCTGTCTCCGCTCATCGCGGGCCTGCCTCCGCAGTCCGCAGGCCTGTCCCCGCGCAACGCGGGCCTGTCTCCGCGCAACGCGGGCCTGTCTCCGCGCAACGCGGGCCTGCCGCCGCGCAATGCGGGCCTGTCTCCGCGCAACGCGGGCCTGTCTCCGCGCAACGCGGGCCTGCCTCCGCGCCCTGCGGGGCTGCCTCCGCGCAACGCGGGCCTGCCTCCGCGCAACGCGGGCCTGTCTCCGCAGTCCGCGGGCCTGTCCCCGCTCATCGCGGGCCGCTCTCCGCACATCGCGGGCCTGCCTCCGCAGTCCGCAGGCCTGCCTCCGCGCAACGCGGGACTGTCTCCGCTCATCGCGGGCCTGTCTCCGCGCAACGCGGGCCTGCCTCCGCGCAACGCGGGCCGCTCTCCGCGCAACGCGGGCCTGCCTCCGCTCATCGCGGGCCGCTCTCCGCGCATCGCGGGCCTGTCCCCGCGCAACGCGGGCCTGCCTCCGCAGTCCGCGGGCCTGCCTCCGCGCAACGCGGGCCTGTCTCCGCGCAACGCGGGCCTGTCCCCGCGCAACGCGGGCCTGCCTCCGCGCAACGCGGGCCTGCCTCCGCGCAACGCGGGCCTGTCTCCGCGCAACGCGGGCCTGCCTCCGCGTAACGCGGGCCTGTCTCCGCGCAACGCGGGCCTGTCTCCGCGCAACGCGGGCCTGCCTCCGCGCCCTGCGGGGCTGTCTCCGCGCAACGCGGGACTGTCTCCGCGCAACGCGGGCCTGTCTCCGCGCATCGCGGGCCTGTCCCCGCGCAACGCGGGCCTGTCCCCGCGCAACGCGGGCCTGCCTCCGCAGTCTGCGGGCCTGCCTCCGCGCAACGCGGGCCTGTCCCCGCGCAACGCGGGCCTGTCTCCGCGCACCGCGGGCCTGCCTCCGCTGTCCGCGGGCCTGCCTCCGCGCAACGCGGGCCTGCCTCCGCGCATCGCGGGCCTGACTCCGCGCACAGCGGGCCTGTCACCGCGCAACGCGGGCCTGGCTCCGCGCAACGCGGGCCTGCCTCCGCGCCCAGCGGGGCTGCCTCCGCGCAACGCGGGCCTGCCTCCGCTCATCGCGGGCCTGCCTCCGCGCAACGCGGGCCTGCCTCCGCGCAACGCGGGCCTGCCTCCGCGCAACGCGGGCCTGTCTCCGCGCAATGCGGGCCTGCCTCCGCGCAACGCGGGCCTGTCTCCGCGCAACGTGGGCCTGTCTCCGCGCAACGCGGGCCTGTCTCCGCAGTCCCGAATCTGCAGGGCGAGCGCATTAAAAATTCTCAAGGGGTGGCCGGAGAAGGTTCCGTAAGGTACTGCCGGTCTTCACCAGGGCAAACGCCAGCCGGTTTTCCGTTGCCCGGGCGCCGGCCAGGTGGATGGCCTTACTCCCCTGCCGGGTATTAAAGCGCCCCCGCGGGGTTTTCCCGTCTATGGCATCGGACGTTAAGTCCGCGGCGTCCCGGTCCTTCTCCTGTTTTATCGTCCTCACCCAGGCCATGAAACACCGTTCAATGTCCCGGTGGTTGAGCCGGTTAAACACCTGGCGGTATGCATCGTGTTTGGGAATAACCTCGATAAGGGGATAGCATTTCGTGCGGCCGATCCGCGGGTCTTTGATATCGCTAAAAAAGCCGATGATGGGCGGCACGGTTTCGGGGATCATAATTGCCTCCATTCCCGCCTTTATTGGCTTCTTTTGCCGCTTCTTTACCCCTTTTTCAATGCGCTCGCCCTGGTTGAGGCAATGCGGCATATTGACCAATACTCTCTATTTTTCTATACTAACACCTTAAATATCTTTGACGTTAATGAACTTTAATATATATGAGCCGGTCAACCGGTTGCCGCAAACGCGGTTAAGGAGTTATTTCCATGAAACGAACGTATCAGCCCAGTAAAGTCAAACGAAATCGGAAATTTGGGTTCCGGGCCCGGATGAAAACCCGTGGAGGACGGCTTATATTGAAGCGCCGGCGGGCAAAAGGCAGGATTAAACTGACGGTTTCCAACGAGAAAAAGCCTTATTAAAACGGAAGGACGCCTCTTCCGTTTTACAAGGGAGGAACGGCTAACGGGAACGGATGAGATTCGGGCGGTTTTTAACCGGGGAACCGTTGTTTCCTGCCGGGGCGCAAAGTTGTTTATTTTGGAAAACGGGTTGCCCGGCAATCGGCTGGTCGTTACATTTGCGCGGAAGTTCGGGAACGCGGTAAAGCGGAACCGGGCCCGGCGGGTCAGCCGGGAGGGCTACCGGTTATTGAAGAACCGGCTAAAGACCGGATTCGATCTGGTGATGCTGGTTTACCCCGCCGGTCAGCAGCGGACGGCTTCCCGGCTTGAGTCTGCGTCAGGGTTGGAAACCGCACCGGTCCCGGCGGTGTCCGCTACGGATTGCCTGGCTGTCCGGATAGGCCAGCTGCGGAATCTGTTTAACCGGGCGGGACTTTTTGCAGAAAATCGGTAAGTTAGAGATGATGAGGTGTTTACGGAAATTAGGAGCCTATAGGACTTTGCATCAGGCGTATGAAAAAATAAGTGAGTTCATGTATTTCGAGGCTCAGGTGGCTAGCCGTTTTATGCGCTTCGCTCATAAAATCCCAAAAAATCGCCGGTTAGTCGATTTTTTACCGTGCAACTGCCATCGAACCAAAGGTTCGCGGGAACCCGATTATCGGGCTCCTAGCCGCAAGGTTACATTCTCCTTCTCGGTGCGAGAGGTTCTCAGGGGGGGAATCCTGCTGTTAATATGGTTCTATCAGCGGGCTGTTTCGTTGCATTTCCCTGCCAGTTGTAGATATTATCCGACCTGTTCCTCCTATGCGTATGAGGCGGTTCGGAAATACGGCATTATCCGGGGGCTTTACCTGGCGGGTAAACGGATAGTGCGGTGTCATCCTTTTCGTCCGGGTGGTTATGATCCGGTACCTTAATTAGAGTAACAGGAATTCAATGGAAAAGAGAACGTTATTGGCCGTTGTACTGTCGGTCATTGTAATCACGGGTTTTTATATTATTCAGGCGGTTTTTTTCCCCCCTCCCCTACCGCCTGCCGCGGAACCAATCGTCGCCCAACCGCCGGTTACCGCCGTCCCCTCCCCGCAGACCGCCCCGGTCCTTATCGATACCCCCCTTGAAGCGTCTGCGGCAGTCGATAAAGGTGGCGTAGATCCGGGACCCGTAGCGGAAGAACGGGTGCTTGTCGAGACTGATCTGCTCCGGGTGGAACTGACCAACGCTGGCGGCGATGTTGTTTCATATAAATTGAAGGAACACAAGGATAAAGATGATTTTGTAGACATGGTGCTTCCGGGCAGCGTTGAAGGGCACGCCTTCACCGTGGCCTTCGGCAAACTCAACGTTCAGCCGGTTACCTCCTTTTTCTATGTAAACCGGATAGACGGCTATACGGTCGAGTTTTACCGGGATTTCGCGCTTGCCTCTGGCGGCGCGGAGGCAGAGAGAACCGGCGGTGAGGGTGGACGGTTCCGTCTGACCAAGCGGTATACCTTCAGGCCCAATGAATACATGTTCGAGCTTTCCGTTTCCCTGGACGGTGGTTATTCCGTCTCCTCCCTGAATTTTTCCGGTGTCGCCTACACGCTGGGTTTTGGTCCTCAGATCGGACCCCGCTTTGATAAGCTGGACCAGCGGTACGATTACCGGTCTTATTATGTCTATGCCAACGGTAAGCGCCGGGAGGAAAAGGTCAAGGATGCCCCCGCTATCATCAATTCCCGGGTATCCTGGGCGGCCATCGTGGGCAAGTACTTCACCTTTATTGCCATACCTGACGCCACCCAGTACGAGCTGGCCTTCTCCACCAAGCCGGAACCGGGTCTTCCCGCAGCATCCCGGTTTTACATGAGCCGTCCGGCCCTGAACGGGTCCAGGGCGACAGACACCTACCGGTTCTACCTGGGGCCCAAAAGCCAGAACGCCCTGGGGATCTACGATAACGGGAACAACAGCTTCAACCTGCGGGAAATGGACCTTTCCAAGGCGGCCAGCACCAGCGGCATTCTTGCCCCGCTGGAAACGGTCCTTAAGTGGTTCCTGTCCGTCTTCTACAGACTTATCCCCAATTACGGTATAGCCATCATCCTGGTTACCCTCCTTGTAAAGCTCCTGCTCTTCCCCCTGACAAAGAAAGGCTCGGAAGCCACCCTGCGCATGCAGACCCTTTCCCCGAAAATCAAGGAAATTCAGACAAAATATAAAGATAACGCCGCGCAGATGAACGCGAAAATGGCGGAATTGTATAAATCCGAGGGCTATAACCCCCTTTCGGGCTGTTTCCCCATGCTCATTCAGTTTCCTATCTTTATCGCCATGTATAACCTGTTCAACAATCACTTTGATCTACGGGGTGCTATGTTCATCCCCGGTTGGATTCCCGACCTGTCCGTGCCGGAATCGGTCTTTAGTTTTGCCCCCTACCAGATTCCCTTTTTAGGGTGGAGTGATATACGCCTGTTGCCTTTTATCTACGTGGGGTCCCAGCTTCTCTACGGCAAGATCACTCAGACGCCGGACCAGCAGGCCAATTCCCAGATGAAGATGATGCTTTACGTCATGCCGGTTATGTTCTTCTTCATTCTTTACAATGTACCGTCGGGATTAACGGTTTATTGGATTATGAGTAACCTCTTGTCCCTGATCCAGCAGCTTTTGATCAACAAGTATCTGGCAAAAAAGCGGGCCGCTATGGGGACCCAGTCTCCGTCTCCGGTGTCGGTGATTGCCCCCAAAAGGAAAAAGAGGCGTTAGGATCCGCGCTGTTTTATTTGCGGGGCTTGCCCCGAAGTCGTATGTGTGTGCAATTTCTTTCGCGAGGAGCGCGTTATGACATATGAATTTGAAGGCCGTACCGAAAAAGAAGCTATAGATCGGGCGGCGGTGGAGCTTGGTCTTGAAAAGGATGCCTTTGATGTGGAAATCCTGGAGTTCCATCGTTCCGGGTTATTTAAAAGAGGGTATGTAAAAATTAAAGTCCATACGGATGATGCGGAGGCGAGTTCCGAGGAGACGGAAGACGACGAAGATGAAGCTTCCAACCGGGAACAATTCAAGCAGGCTGTTTTTGGGGACCCTGAACCCAAAACCGATTTTGAACGGCAGGTGATTGGGTTCGTTGAAGAGCTTATCAGCCGCATGGGCTATAAGGCGACGGTTTCGGTCCTGTTCCGGGAGGAACACAAGGTCGGCTTAAAAATTGATTCGGAATATTCTTCCATCATAATCGGGAAGAAGGGGAAGAATCTGGATGCCCTTCAGCTTTTGACGAATCTCTATGCGGGATGCCACGCACGGGAGGGTATTCGGGTCATCCTGGACAGCGAGAATTACCGTATACGCCGGGAGGAATCCCTGGTGCGGCTGGCCTACACGGTGGCCGATAAGGTGCGGGAAAACCGGAACTCGATCCTGCTGGAGCCGATGAATCCTTTTGACCGCCGGCTTATCCATACCACCTTGAACGACATCGCCGATGTGGAAACCAAAAGCGAGGGAGAGGGGCTTTATAAGCAGGTACGGGTCTATTACCGGGGCGGTATACGATAAAGGCGGTCCGTTCATGTTCAGGTATCGGTAATGATGAAATCCGCTTTCCTGTTTTTTTTGCTGTTTCTGCCCGTTAAAGGGGCCTTTTCCCTTTCCCTGGAGGAAACGGTGGGCGCTGAAAGGGCGGCAAAGCTAACCGGGGGGGAAACCCTCACGGAAGTACAGACCCGAAAGGCCCGGCCACTCCTTGCTCCCAATCATTATAGCAGCCAATCTCTTATTGATGCCGCCATTGGCGAGGTGGACCCCTCGTATATCGTGGAAAACCTTTACCTCTATGCCAAGCCCGCACGGGCGGCGGCAAACGTCTGGACGGCAACCGAGCGGAACGCCCTGTACAACGGCATGGTTGCCATGAGCTCCCTCGCCGGTCTGCGGTATTATTCCGTCAGCGAAAAAGGCATGGACACCCTCTACGAAAGTTCCACTGTTATAGACGGGCCGGATACCGGAAACCCCCGTCCGGATCCGGCGTTCGGGACGCCTCCCCAGGCCCTTACCCTCTATGTCCGGCAAAAAGACAAAAAATTTGGGGAAAACATCTATCGGTATGATTACCATGCCCGGCCCGACGCCCTGCTCATGGTTCAGCAAAACCTTACGGACATGAACTCCGGGCCTATCCGCATGGTAGGGAAGAATAAACTCCGCACCATCCTGGCCGTCATTGACGCGGAGGATCATCTGCTTATCTACGCGGTTTCTCTGATCAAGGCGCCGTCTTTGCCGGGGATGAAGGCCCGCATAGGCAATTCCTTCACGAACAGAGCGGCGGCCATTATTGGATGGCTTTCCGGGCAGGCGGACAAGGCTTTTAATACACCCGACGCGTGAACCCGCTGGGCCTCCCTCAAGCCCCGCAAACTCCTACGCTATGTCCGCTACCGCTCTGGGAGTGGAAACTTGCCGGCCCCTGGAAACGTCATGGGCCTTGTAACCATGGCTTAACGCGGTCTTCTTTAACAGGTTCCCTATGGCGGTTGGGGAAATACTTTCCAGAAGACCTTCCTCAATAACCTTATCGGCAAGTAACCGCAGGGTCCACCGGCTACGCCCTTCGGGGGCGGGGGTGTAGGTGAGAGCGATAATCCGGGCTTCCGCAGCCCGGTCTATCTTGATGACCGGCGGGACTTCCCGTTTTTTCCGTTCCAGGGCCATACTTAGCCCCTGCACAACAAACCGTTTCCGCAGATTGCCTATGGTTTTTTCCGAAGTGCCGTAAGCCTCGGCGATTTTTTTATCGGTCCAATCCTTGTTTTCGGGTATCGCGTCCAAGGCTAACAATATCTGGGCATGTCGTATCCGATACCTGGCGGTTCTTCCGGAGGCTATCAATTGCCTCAATTTTTTTCGTTCCTCTACGGTTAGCGTAACTTGATACTTTATATTCGGCTTTAACATAGCATCCTCTGGCTTTATTATCGGCCAATCTCCTACGAGTATGAGCTATCAATTTACGCAAAGTCCTCACGGGGCGCCCTGGCGGGGGACCAAGGGCCCCCCAGCCCCCCCGGAGGCTAGGGGCCGCGCCCACCTTCCGGGGGGTTCCCGGATCAGAAACCCGGGTTTCCTGATAGGAAACCGCTCTTTCCCGGCGGGAAACCGTTCTTTTTTGGATGGTGATGCAGAAGCTGCGGCAACAAAGCCGCCGACGCGGGTTTTGGAACAGGCGCTGTTTATAATATTTTACGAGCGAAGCGCAACCGGCTCTACCTACGACAACGTTTGCAGCGGCTCGCACGGCATGTCAGTTCTGTGCGGCCCAGGTCTTGACTATCAGTTCTCCGGGCAGCCAGCGAAGAAGAATCTCCGCCAGGGTCTTGACTTCTATGGGCTTGGAAAGGAGATCGTCAAAACCGTTTTGCAAAAACATTTCCCTGGCCCCGGAGACCGCGTTGGCCGTCAGGGCGATAACCGGAACCACCGCGTTATGTTCCCCCCAGGACCGGATGCGCTTGATCGCCTCCACGCCGTCCATTTCGGGCATCATGTGGTCCATGAAGATGATGTCGTATTCCGTGTTTTTCGCCATTTCTATGGATTCGGAACCGCTTGTTGCGGTATCGGGGTTGATTTCAAAGGAATTCAACATGAACGAAGCGATTTCCAGGTTGATATTAATGTCGTCCACCAAAAGCGCCTTGACGCCGGGGGCGCTAAAGGATGTTACGGCCAGTTCATCGGCAGGGAGGTCTTCCGGCATTCCCGTCTTGAGGGGGAGGATAACCGTAAAGACCGATCCCTGGTCGTAAATACTGGTAACGGAGATGACGCCGTTCATAAGGTCGCACAGGCGTTTCGTGATTGCCAGCCCCAGGCCCGTTCCCTGAACCTGCTTGTTCCGCACCAGGTCAAGCTGCTCAAAGGCCGAGAAGAGCCGGGGTATGGCATCCTGCTTGATACCTATGCCCGTATCTTCCACGGAAAACCGTATTGTTGCGGTATCGGACGACGCGCCCGTCCCTCCCGGCCCTGATGCGGCGGGCGACGTGTCAACCCGTAGGACCACCCCCCCCTGATGGGTGTACTTGTAGGCGTTGTTAAGGAGGTTGGTGATGATTTGGCCTATACGCTTTTCATCGCCGTATAGTACCCGTGGAAGTTCGTCGGAAAAGACGCATCGGAAATCCAGGCCTTTTTCCTGGAGGAGGAGTTCAAAAACCTCCCGCAGATGATCCAGAAGGTGATTCAGGCTGAAATAGTCGTTTATAATTTCCAGCTTCCCGGCTTCAATCTTGGAAAAATCGAGAACATCGTTGATGAGGCCGAGGAGTATGGAGGAGGAATTTTGTATCTTTTTGAGGTACCTCCGTTGTTCCTCCGTAAGCGCCGTATTTTCCAGTATGGCCGCAATGCCGATGATGGCGTTCATGGGTGTACGGATTTCGTGAGATACCGTGGCAAGGAAGTCGGACTTAGCCTTGTTGGCCTTTTCGGCCTCCCGCCGCGCCTCAAGGAGTTCGGTAACGTCATAAAATAGGATCATGGCGCCCTGGTTGTTCCCATCATCATCCTTCATCGGGGTAACCTGTATGGTGTAATCCTTGAGATTCCCCTGGCCGCTGAAGTCTATGGCGTGACGCAGGGTTATGGGGGCAAATTTGCTGTTCCCGTCCATCTGCACATAAATCGCGTCAACCTGATCCAGCAATGACTGGAACCCGAATTTCCCCAGGATATGCCGGTAATGCCGGTCCGCTATCATGCCGAAACCGGCTATTCCCGCTATCTTGAGGAAAGCCTCGGTACAATAGGCGATCCTGCCTTCGCTGTTAAAAAGCATGATGATGTCAGGGCAGTTCTCCAGGAGCAGATTCATGTGCATTTCAAGCTCGGACTTTTTTTCTGCGATAGTTCTGCTTAAATTATCTTTTGCCTCAGCGGAGATTCTGTTACGCTCTATTGCGATATTGGCCAGTTTGAGTTCCCGTTCGAGCTTTTTAACGGTAAGCCGGGCCCTCTTTAATTCAGCCGCCAGAGTCTCTTCGTTGTTTCCCATAGCCATTCCAGCGTATCGCTATTAGACTACGCACACAATAATCGTATCGTTATGACTGCGGTTGGTTATCTTTCCGTCTTTTCCGGTCACCGGGCATAATTCCGTACCGGAATAGCAAAGGTGAAAGGGCGTATCCCCCAGTATTTCCTGGGTCTTATCCATTTCGGCGGTGGTATTGAATCCTTGAGCAAAATAGCGTCCCACGCAGGAGAAAATGAGGAGGCTCTTCCCCCCCGCTTGAGCCCGTTCTTTGGCCTTTTGAAGCACCTCCGAGGAAATCGTGAGGACTTCTTCGCTGTTGATGACCCCCACCATAAGAGTCGCCCCCTTGGGAATCTTCCCCCCGCAGACCGCCGATCCGTCCGGGGTAATGGCAAACATCACCCGGATAACCGGAGGCATCCCGTCGTTGTAATTCAATATGAAGGGGAATGAGTTGATCCCCTTAAAGACCCCGTTCTTGTCCTTTTCGAGCCCCAATGAACTCAGGTAGTCCGCCACAGGGAGGCCATTGACTTCTTTTAGCAGGTTTCCCTGGGAAGAAGTAACCACCCCCTTTTCCCTGAAGGCTTTTTCCTCCGATAAACCGCCTACAAAGAATTCGGGCTCCAGGTTTCCGTAGAAAAGCACGAAGACATACCGGTCCCGAAAAGCCTCTTTTCCCAGAATGGTCTGGGACTCATGGTAATCCTGGTTATGATCTACCGCCAGGGTACCGAAGTTGGGGATGTTCCCGGTTATGCGGCTCCACACTTCAGCGTAAAAATCTGCGGCTACATTCAGGAGTAGGGGCGCAAAGCTCAACATCAGACTGGGCTTTCCCGGCTTCCCGGCGGTTGCCGCTTCCCAGGCGGCCATGAAGGGCGCTTCATCCTCATCCGTAATGGCACCGGTCGCTCCCAGAGTAAATTCAACATCGTCGCTGGTAAGCACCGTTAGAATCAGGACTATCTCTCCCTGAAAACCGTTGGATGCTGCCGCCAGCGTGGTAGTACCCACGATAGGGAAGGGTAGTTGTTCGGACATGGCGGCAACAACCCCGGAACTAACAAAATCCGCAAAACAGGTAATTATTCCTACAGAATGGCGCAGAAGTTTTCCCCCCGCAAGCTGCCCGGTTATCTCGGCAACCGCAACATCCACATCATCCGCTTCTGTAGTTTTTAGGCATATCGATTTAATCATGATAGAAATTACCATACCATAAAAATAGGGTGAAAACAACCGAAACGCCGTGAACCGGCAATTTAACCGTACAAAAATACGTCCGTACAATTTTCAGGGCCGGAGGTGGGGGCAAAAAAGTATCCGCATGAGTGAGCGGAGGGAACAGGGGTACTGTTGTTGCGGGAATAACGCCCCATAAGCGCGTGTGTTCAGGTCAATTTGTTCATTGACGGCAGGCGGATCATATGGTATGCTAAATACATCCAGTTTGGACAATTTCGAAAATCATTTCTTTAATGGATAAGCCATGCAGTATTTTGATACTCATGCCCATATTGGGCTTATTTGCGATGACCCTATTGAACAACTCATAGTGATTCAGGAAGCCAGGCTGGCCTCCGTGTCGCGGCTTGTTTCAATATGTAATAGCCTTCATGATTTTAAGACGGTGTACGAAAATCTTAAATCCGCCGCGAACGTTTTCCATGCGGTAGGCGTTAGTCCGTCGGAGGTGCAGAACCCCGGAAAAGGATGGCTTCAAACCATAGAACAAAGCGTTCATCTTCCCCGTGTCGTGGCGGTAGGGGAGATAGGGCTGGACTATTACCGCAAATTCGGCGATAAGAATTCCCAAATTGAGCTTTTCATTACCCAGCTTGATTTGGCGGCAAAGCTGGACATGCCGGTTATCATCCACAACCGCGACGCCGGCCACGATGTACTTGATATTCTTAAGGATCGGCTGCCGCCCAAGGGAGGGGTGCTCCACTGCTATTCCGAGGGCGCCGAATACGCTAAAAAGGCCCTGAACCTGAATCTTTACTTCTCCTTTGCGGGTAATTTGACCTACCGGAACGCCCGGAACCTCCACGAAACCATAGAAGTGCTGCCGCTGGACCGTATCCTTATTGAGTCCGAAAGCCCCTTCATGGTTCCCGCGGATTACCGGGGTAAACGGAACATGCCCAGGTACCTGCCCCTGACGGCCCGTTTCCTGGCCGATATGTTGGAATTAGATGAAGAAGAACTCTGCGCTACGTTGTGGGAAAATTCCAACCGGTTTTTCGGCCTCCCGAACAAGTGAGCCTCTATCGTCCGGTAACCATCGGTTCTCTTTCCCTGCCCGGCAACCTTTTTCTCGCCCCGGTGGCGGGTTATTCGGATCGGGCCTTCCGGTCTCTTTGCGTTGACCAGGGAGCGGACTTTACCTATACCGAGCTCGTTTCCGCGGAAGCCCTGGTTCGCTTGCCCGCTGATCCGAACACCTCCAAAAGCGGGGCCCTGCTCCGCCGGGGCCAGGGGGAAGCCCGTTACGCCATCCAGCTTTTCGGCGCTAATCCGGAGGTAATGTACCGGGCGGTCCTGCGTCTTGCACCTTTCCACCCGGAGGCGGTGGATGTCAACAGCGGGTGTCCAGTTCCCAAAGTCGTCAAGGCCGGGGCCGGTTCCGCGTTGATGCGGGACCCCGCGGTCCTGGGCCGGGTGGTGGAAGGGGCAGTCCGCGCCTCGGCGGAAGCCCTGGGCGGCGTCCCGGTAACGGTGAAGATGCGGTCCGGCTGGGATTCCGCCGCCCTCAACTACCGGGAGGCCGCCGCCGCCTGCCAGGAGGCCGGAGCCGCCCTGGTTACCCTGCACCCCCGGACCCGCGCCCAGGGCTATGGCGGCAAAAGCGACTGGTCCCACATCGCGGACCTGGCATCCCGGCTCAAGATTCCGGTGGCGGGGTCCGGGGACCTCTCCGCCCCGGAGGATGCCGAGCGCATGCTCCGGGAGACGGGCTGCGCCGCCGTCATGTTCGCCCGCGGCGCCATAGGGAACCCCTTCATCTTCGCCGCGGCACGGGCCCGTCTTACCGGCGGCGCGTACACCCCGCCGCTGCCCAGAGAACGCCTTGCCGCAGCCTTCCGCCATCTTCTTTTGCTGGCGGAGGACCTGGGCGAGAGAACCGCCTGCCTGGAGATGCGGAAGCAGTTCTGTGCCTATACCAAAGGCGGCCGGCTGGGTATTCCGGGGGGCAATCAATTAAGGGATCGCCTCGTTCATGCCGGCGCCATAGCCGATTACCGGCTCATTCTGAAAGAATACGGCCTTTCGCCCGCCGGCTAGGCGAATTTCTCATTCAGAAAATCTGCCTAAACCCCGCCGTCCGCCGCCCGCCGCCCGCACCCGCCACAATTCAGCGCCCCGGCTTGCCCGCTCAGAAACGCCGAATTCACCTATAAGGATGAGCCCGTTCCAAAACCCGCGCGCCGGCGGCTTCGTTGCCGCGGCTTCTCCATCCCCGGCAAAAACCTGAGTATTCACGATCAGAAATGCTCCATGCTCGCTCGTGAATCAGCAATTTTACCGTATGCCGTGAGCGAAGGAGCCGCTGTCTCTCCCGCCGGAGCCTTTGCCTCTCCCACCGGAGGCGTTACACCTCATAAAGGCGCCTTTGCGGTTCATAAAGGCGCCTTTGCGGTTCATAAAGGCGCCTTTGCGGTTCATAAAGGCGCCTTTGCGGTTCATAAAGGCGCCTTTGCGGCTCATAAAGGCGCCTTTGCGGCTCATAAAGGCGCCTTTCCGATCGAACAATGAGCCTTTCCGATCGAACAATGAGCCTTTCCGATCGAACAATGAGCCTTTCCGGTCGAAACGGGAGTATTCCTGATTAGAAATGGAGTATTCCTGATCAGAAATGGAGTATTCCTGATCAGAAATGGAGTATTCCTGATCAGAAATGGAGCATTCTTGATCAGGAATGGAGCATTCTTGATCAGGAATGGAGCATTCTTGATCAGCAATGGAGCATTCTTGATCAGCAATGGTGCATTCTTGATCAGCAATGGAGCATTCTTGATCAGCAATGGTGCATTCTTGATCAGCAATGGTGCATTCTTGATCAGCAATGGAGCATTCTTGATCAGCAATGGGGCCTTTCCGATCGAACAAAAGGCCTTTGGCTCTCTCTTGGGGGGCGGTAAGCCGTCCGGCGTCCTGTTTTGCGGCAATGGTGAAATTACTAATCGTGAATGTTCTATTTTTATGCGTGAATACGGCGTTTCCGGGCGTGAAAATCGGGGCGCCGGAATTAAGGCGCGGGGTTTGGAACGGGTTCGCGGTTAAGCGCGAAGCGTACCAAGCTCCCAGGGTAAAAGATGGGTTTTTGTTAATGTCCGCCGGATGGTCTCGTTGATGATGGCATGAAGAATAGCTTCTTCATCCCGTGTCAATGGTATCTTGGGTATCTTCTGTAACACAAACCCCTCCCTAGTGGTTCTATGCCCTCCGGGGGAC
This sequence comes from Treponema sp., assembly GCA_031278025.1. Next base: position 6,557 of record JAITLF010000264.1, on the reverse strand, counting down.
CGTATCGCGCCCGCATTTACAACAAAGTCGGGCTGCTAGACCCGGCGTATTACCACCAGATGCCGTTCCTCGTCCAGAAACGGCGCGGGATAGGAGAGGGCTTCCCAGGCCGCGTCCCCTGCCGCCTTCATCTCCGCCGCAATGACCTCCCGGCGGCCCTTGTAGGCCGCAAGGCTGCCCCCTTCCTTAAGCAGACGGAAGAGGCCCTTGAGGATGGGCTTTCCCAGGGGACGGAAGGCCCGGAAGACCGCGAGATCAAACTGTCCCGCGGGCGCTTCTTCCATCGATCCCTCCTCTACCGTTATGTTCATGAGGGGCAGAACCGCCAGGACGTTCCGCAGGAACCCAACCCGCCTGCCCATACGCTCAATCAGGGTAACGCGGGCGTTTGGCAGGGCTATGGCCAGGGGTATGCCCGGCAGTCCCGCCCCGGAACCGACGTCGGCGATATGGGGCGGGGCGGCGCGGGGGCTGTTTTGTTCCAGTATCCGGAGCAGGAGTCCCAGGGGGGCGAGGGAGTCGAGGATGTGCCTGACCACCAGGCTGCTCCGGTCTTTCACCCCTACCAGGCCGTAGGCGGGGTTAAACCGTTCTATTTCCTCGATATAGCCGGTAAGGAGGGCGGTAACTTCGTTGAGCCGGTCTTCCAGCAGGCGGGCCGCGCCGGAATCTCCCCGCGTCAGGACTTCAAGGCCCTCGCGGAGGAGCGTATCCCGGCCAAATAGGTTCGTCATGTTCTTCATATCCGTCGTTTTTCTCATCATGTATCGTAGCGTGTTGGCATTGCTTTTCTATATATGCCGGCTGGTATACCGGCTGGTATGCCGGCTGGTATGCCGGCTGTTCCGGTATACCGGCGTAAACAGCACAAATACGGTCCATAGTTCCAGCCTGCCCGCAATCATCACGAAGGAGTAAAGCCATTTGATGTGATCCGGGAAACCGCGGTAATTGTGGGCGGGGCCTATGGCGCCGAATCCTGCGCCTATGTTTCCGGTTATTGAAAGCGCCGCACTGAAGGAAGAAAAGATGTCCGTGCCCGACGCGGCGGTGATAAGGGTGGTTACTAAAACCACCAGGGCATACAAAAACACAAAACCCGCCACGCCGTACACAACGTCCCTTCTCCCCACCCGTTTGTTGATCCGCACGCTGAAGACCCCCCGTGGAAACATGGCCCGGCGCATCTCGTTGCTCATCTGTTTCCACAACACCACGTGGCGGATCACCTTGACGCCTCCCGCCGTGGAACCCGAACAGCCGCCTATGAGCATGAGGACGAAGATGGTCATCCGGGCGAGGCCCGGCCAGGCTTCATAGTTGGTAACCACCGCGCCGGTGGTGGAAAGGATTGACGCGGTCTGATAGGCGGCGTAACGGAGAGCCGTGGGGAGTGAACCGTACGCCGGCATAAGCGAGACGGTGATGATCCCCGCCGCCGCGAAAAAAATCGCCAGGTAAACCCGGACTTCCGTGTTGTCCCGTATATCCCGGAATTTTTTTCGCAGCAGGCGGTAGTAAAGGTTGAAGTTGATCCCCGCAAGGAGCATGAACAGGGTGGAAACCCCGTCTATAAACGGCGAATCAAAAGCGGCCATGCCTCTGTTCCTGGTGCTTACGCCCCCGGAAGCCATAGTGGTAAGGCTGTGGCAGAAGGCGTCAAACCGGTTCATGCCTCCCATCTGGTAGAGGGTAAAGAGGATCAGGGTTAGTACGCCGTATGTCAGCCAGAGCAACTGCGCTGTTACGGTAATCTTGGGGGTTATCTTTTCCTTTTCCGGTCCCGGCGCTTCGGCCTTGATAAGTTGGAAGCCCCCTATTCCCAGAAGGGGCATAAGAGCCACCGAGATGAGCACGATCCCCAGGCCGCCGAACCAGTGGGCGCAGCTTCGCCAGAGGAGCAGGGACCGGGGCAGGGCTTCAACATCATTGATGACGGTTCCCCCGGTAGTGGCGAAGGCGCAGGCGCTTTCAAAAAGGGAATCGGTAAAACTCAGGCCCTCTTGAGAAAGGTAAAAGGGAACGGCGCCGAGGAAACTCGCCAGGGCCCAGGCGGCAAAGACCAGGAAAAAGCCGTCCCCCGCGTCAAGGTTCATCTTTTTATGCCGCAGGGAAAGAAAGCTTGGCAGGGCAAGGGCCGCAGCGATCAGCATGGGAAACACAAACGCCCGGCTCATGGCGTTTTCCCCGGATGCCGCGGCCAGGATCAGCGCCGGAACCATGCTTACCGCGATGATCCCCAGAAGGGAAAAAATCGCCCGGAGGAGGATAAACTGCTTTTTGAACCGCCCGCGCATCATCAGTAGTGTCCCTGTTATTTCCGCCGCACAATTTTTGTTACAAACATTAAAACTGTCCACAGTTCAAGCCGCCCCAAAAGCATAACAAGGGAAAGGCCCCATTTTACATAGCCGGGGAATTCGGGGAACGGCGAAAAAGGCCCCAGCTTTCCAAGCCCCAGCCCTATGTTCCCTAAGATGAGGAGGGAAGTATTGATGGAAGTAAACACATCTTCTCCCGCGCTGCTCACCAGAAAGGCGCAGAGAATAAGGATAAGAAAATAGAGGAACACAAAACCGGTTACCCCATAGACCATGTCTTTTTTGCCGGAACCGCCGTTAAGCCGTAGGGTGAAAACTCCTTTGGGATGGACGATATGTTTTATTTCGTTTCCCATCTGCTTCCAGAGGATCACATGGCGGACCACCTTTACGCCCCCGGCGGTAGAACCGGTGCAGCCGCCTATGAACATGGCGAAGAACAGCACGCCCTGGGCCAGGGGCGGCCAGGCGTTGTAGTCCGCGCAGAAAAAGCCGGTGGAGGTAAGAATGGAACCGGTGTGGAAGAAGGCAAACCGCAGGGCTTCTTCCGCCGAAGAGGTTTGGGGAAGCAGCGAAAGAGCGATGACCACAACCGCGATAAGGACGATGGCGAGGTACGCCCTGGCCTCGCTGTTGCGCCAGAGGTCACGGAACCTGCCCCGCGGAAGCTGAAGGATAAGGGTAAAATTAAATCCCGCAAGGAGCATGAAAACCGCGCAGATCCATTCAACAGCCGGCGACTGGTACGCAGCTATGCTGTTGTTCCGGGAAGAAAAGCCGCCGGTCGCCATGGTTGAGAAGGCGTGTATCAGGGCGTCAAACCAATTCATGCCGAAGAGGAAGAGCAGCAGCGTTTGCCCGGCGGTAAGGGCGATGTAGAGGGACCAGAGTATCCGGGCGGTCCCGGTGATTCGGGGGACGATTTTGTCCACCTGGGGACCGGGGGCTTCCGCCTGGAGGAGCCGGAAGCCCCCGGCGCCGAAAAAAGGAAGCAGCGCCACGGTAAGCACCACAATCCCCATGCCCCCCAGCCAGTGGGTCAGGGCCCGCCAAAAGAGCAGCGGTTTGGGAAGCCTTTCAATATCCTTGAGTATTGACGCCCCGGTTGTGGTAAAACCCGATACGCTTTCGAATACCGCATCGGTAAAATCCGGGATATAGCCGGACAGAAAATAGGGCAGGGCGCCCAGGAGACCGGCAAAGACCCAGACAAGAAAAACCAGCAGGAATCCCCGTTCTACGGTGATCTTCATACAACCGCGCCGAAATACTTTTCAAGTTCCGCCCGGCTTCCGGTTTTCGAGATAAGGACCGTGCGATCCCCTTCTTTAAACACATAATCCCCCTGGGGGATAAAGGAATTGCCCTCCCGGTTCACCAGCATGACCAGCCCCCCGGCGGACAGCTTGAAGGCGGAAATGGCCGTATCCGCCACCGGCGCGTCTTTGCGGATTTCAACCTCAATGATGTCAACCCTGCCATCCCCCAGGCGGTGGACTTCCTTTACATTGCCGCCCATAAGGTGCGACAGGATGGAGTCAACTACCACCGTCTTCATAGGGATAACCACGTCTACCCCAAGCCGCCGGGCTATGGCCGCGTATCCCGGTCCGGTTACCATGGCGACAGCCCGGTCCACCCCCTGGGATTTAAGGTATACCGCGGTAATAATGTTGAGTTCCTGCTTGTCCGTGGTAGTAACGATAAGGTCCAGCTTGTCTATCTGTTCTTCGGTGGTAAAACTTTCTTCCGAAATATCCTCGTTAAGGATCAGGGCCTCCGGAAACCGGGCGGCCAGTTCCTTGCACAGATTGTAGTCCTGTTCAATGATGACTATCCGGTAGTTCCTCTTGGAGATGAGGGTCTTGAAAAAAGAAAAGAGTGAAGGCCGGGCGTTTTTACGTTTCGGCGGCAGCCCCTCTTTCGTCAACAGCCCCTCGGCGATCAGGGCGCCCAGCCGTCCGCCGCCGACGATGCCTATGTTCCGCAGGGGCTGTTCGGTCCTGCCGGAAAGCGCGAAGATCCGGTTCATCTCTTTTTCCCGTGCCAGGATATGAATCCGGTCCCCCCGGACCAGCACCGTAGCCCCGCCGGGCAGGATGATCTGCCCCCGGCGTTCAACCAGGGTGATAAGGCTCTCGCCGGGCGCTGTTTTCCGGTAATCCTTGAGGGCAAGCCCGTCAAAGGCGCTGCCGGGGGTAATGTCAATGGACCCCAGCTTGTAAGGCGTACCCGCGAAGGCAAGAATGTCCCCCCGCGCGCCGTGTTCAATGGCGTTCAGCGCCGATTCCGCCGCCTCCACATCGGGATGGACAAAGTGATCGATGCCCAGGATACGCTCGCCGGCGTTGTTCAGCCGGACATAGTCGTCGTTCCGTACCCGCGCTATCTTGAGGAGTCGGGGATACCGGGAAGCGGCAAGCCCGCAGATGATCATGTTTACTTCGTCGGAGCCGGTAACACAGACCAGGGCATCCGCCCTGGCTATTCCCGCGTCCTCCAAAACCCGAAGGCTGTTCCCCTGATCATGGAGTACCAGGCAATCCAGCCGGTCCGACGCATGACGCGCCCGATCTTCGTTGGATTCAACCAGGGAAACATCGTGCTTTTCCTGAACAAGATGCTGGGCCAGTTGAAGTCCCACCAGGCCCGCCCCGACGATGACTATCCGCATAGTTCCGCAGCCAGCAGTTCCGGAAAAGCCGGGTACGTAATTGCCGCGCTTTCCGCTCCCCCTATCTCCACCGGTCCCGACGCGCCCAAAGCCGCCACCGCCAGGGCCATCACCACCCGGTGATCCCCGTGGCCGTCCACCGCGCCGCCCCGAAGCGCGCCCCCCCGGATGACCAGGCCGTCCGGCCGCTCGGTTATATCCGCACCGAGCTTCCTCAGCTCTTCCGCCATCACCGCGATACGGTCGGTTTCCTTGATCCGGGCGTGAGCCGCGTTAACCAGCGCGGTCTCCCCGCGGGCGCAGGCCCCCAGGGCCGCCGCCACCGGAAGCAAGTCCGGCGTGGCGTTCAGGTCGAAGGTCCCCCCGTTAAGCGGCCCGGCGCGGGAAACGGTGAGCCGCCATTCATCCCCCTGCCGGTCCCAGGCCACATCGCAGCCCATGCGGGCAAGCATGTCGAAGATCGCCTTGTCCCCCTGGGGATCGTGGGGATCAAGCCCCGCAAGGACAACCGGTCCGCCAATCGAAGCAGCCGGCAGTCCGCCTGTCGCCGCCGCGCATCCCGGAAAGGCCGCGGAGGAAAAATCCCCCGCCACCGGGCCGTTTACCGGCCCATAAGACGCGCCGCCGGGGATACGGAACGCGGAATAATCCGCCCTTCCCTCCCAGGGAACCCCCTGGGCTCTCAGGTACGAAAGGGTCAGGTCTATGTAGGGTTTCTCGTTGAGGAGGGGCACGTCGATTTCGGTTACCCTTCCCGCCGGGGCCAGGGGAGCGGCCAGGAGCAGCGCCGAAAGGTACTGGCTCGTGGGGCAGGAGAGGCTGACCCGGCCCCCTTTCCAGGGACCCCGGACCGTGATTGGCACGCAGCCGTTGGGAGCGGAATCCACGGTTACCCCCAGTCCCCGGAGCGCCTCCAGCAGGGGCCCCGCTCCCCGGCGGGCGATCTGCCCGTCCCCGGTAAAAATCACCGGCTCCCTTCCCAGGGCGGCGGCGGCCAGGGCCAGAAACAAGGTGGTCCCGGAGTTCCCCACATCCAGCGGTTCCGGCGGGGCATGCGGCCCTGCCGTTCCCACGCCCTGTACGGTCCAGCGCACCAGCCGGTTTCCCTGTTCGTCCGCCGGATTCGGGCAGGAAGGCTCGGCCCCGTAGTGTTCGGTTATGTCCGCCCCCAAACCCCGGCATACAGCCGCGCAGGAACGGGCATCCAGGGAATCCAGGGGATACAGGATTTCAGAAACTCCCGCTCCCAGGGCCGCAATGAACAGCCGCCTGATGGTGTGGGACTTTGATGCCGGAACCCGCACGGTCCCGGAAAAACGGTGAGGTCTGATACGGATACGCATACTGGCGGATAGGTTACGTGGTTTTAGAGGGATGCACAAGAGCCGGGGGGGTCTGGGCAGGAATTCAAAGTATCAAAACCTATGCTAAAATAGGAGTATGGGCAGGGAACTCTTTAAACAATTGATAGGCAATTTTGGACGGATGTGTGGGCAGATACCGGACAACAGGCGGCCCGGACACAATGAGCGCTGCCGGATAGCCGACATTGTGAAAAGCGC
>JAITLF010000238.1 GCA_031278025.1 Treponema sp. | reverse complement strand
TGTCAAGCCCGTAAACAAGATAATCGTCCCCCTTGTACGTTTCTTCCCAGCCGAAAAAAACATCCAGGCCGATCTTTTCCCCCTCATTACGGGTTTCCTCGTAACCGCGCAGGAATTGCCCCACCCATTGTTTCCAGGGCAGCTTCCTGTCGATGGCGGTATTCCCGTTAAAAAAGTGATCGGTTACCATTATTCCGGTAAAGCCCAAATCCCGGTATTTTTTGATGTAGTCCCGGCCTCTCGATACGCCGCAGGCGCTTCCCTGTACCGTGTGGAGGTGGGTTTCGTATAAGTAGCTCATTTATGTATCCAGGCGGACCCCGGCAGAATCCCCGTTTTTACTTGTATGTTACCATGCTGTTCAGATTTTTCCGCGAAGAAGCGGCGCTGGCGGCGTCTATTTTCTCTACTCTGCCTACCCGTACCAGGGCTATGGCATTGTGACTGCCGGGTAAACCCAGTTCGGTCTTGAACCGGTTGTTTACCGTGTCTATTGGACCGGTGTAAATCCGGGAGCCGTAACCCAGGGCCTGGGCCGCAAGGTATATGCTTTCCGTGGCAAGACCGCAATCGAGAATCTCGCGACTGTTGGTTTTGCCGTCACCGGAGGCGGAGATGACGATCAGGATATTTCCATCGGGCATATTGGGTACGATACGGCCGGCCAAATCGCGGTTTTGGACCACCGTAAAATACCAAGGCTGGCGGTTACTGGCGCTGGGGGCCCGCAACCCTGCGGTAAGGATCTTCTCGATGTCGCCGCGGCTGATCGTCCCGGCAATGAAGTTGCTCCTGGCCGCATAATGGGCGATCAGGTTATTATAAGCAGCCTGACTTGCCTCCTGAGCTTCAAGGCCGCCCAAAACAAACAGGAATACCGGCAGGATTAAAACCGGTAAAGGCGATTTTTTCATAAATACCTCCATAAAAACAGACGAACAAACGCGCAAGAGTGACAAGTTTTTGAACCCGGTTTAATCTTAACGGATTATGCGGGGAGTGTAAACCACGCTACGCGGTATAGGCAAACGGCGCTTTTACATTTGAGGCTGTTTCAAAACCATGGGTTTTCATTCGAAAGTTTGGTTTGATACCCCGCCGAATCTCTGGTTCGAGCTTCCTGTGCGGGGCTCATTTTTTTCACTTTTTTCCCGTCTGATTAAAGCAAAATGGCGAGTCAATCCCCTATATACAGTATGAGATTGAAAAGAATTTTAGCGCAGGGTGTGTGGTACGAGGTAAGGACGGCGGTCAATAACCGCGAGATGCTATTCCGCCTGGGGCAGGCGTCGGCCATCTTCTTTCGGGTGCTCCGCGAGACGCGGGAGCTTTTCGCCTTCGAGATTCGCGGGCTCGCTCTTGAAGGCGAATGGTTGTCGTTCTACATCAGGCCCGCCGACGGCTTGCAGTTGCCGCGGATAATGCAGTGGATGAAGCAGACGTTCGCGGCGCGGTTCAACGTATGGGCGGGGAGGACGGGGCACATCTGGGGTGACCGGTACTGGTCGCGGGTAGTGGCTGGGGAGCCGCCGGAGTGGGCGGAGGAGGTGTGCTGGGGGGCGGTGGAGACGCGGATACCGGCGACCCGGACGCGGAGACGGCCGAGTGGGGTCAGCCCCCGGGGGGCGGGAAAGGCGGCGGGAACTCGTTTTTCGCCTAAAATCCCCCACCGTTCCGCGTCGCCTCCCCGACTAACCGGCAAACCCGCCCCTAAACCCCGCCGGAACAACATGAGAGACATCCCCGCAACGCCGTGCGGGAACGGGTGCGGGAGAGGTCTGCCCAATACCGCACAAGGAAAGAGGCTTCTCCAACGGAAAGTTTTGGAACAACCTCAGGACTAAAAAGATTTAAGTGCAAAAACGCCGGGCAGGGGGGTAGCGGAATACACGCCGTAGACGGGTATAGGCGGGTATGAAGCGCAGGGGGGCCGGACGGCGGCCCTCTATACACGGCACCCGCCGTCCGGTAACAGGCCCCCCTACTAAACATCTTCGTTTGGCTTATTTACAGGCATTGCTCCGTCCTTTCAATTATGTCGTCTTGTGTCTGGCGGGACAGTACGTTGAAGAACGCGCTGTATCCGGCCACCCTGACGATAAGGTCCCGGTGCTTTTCCGGGTGAACCTGGGCGTCAAGCAGGGCTTCACGGGACACCACGTTGAACTGTACGTGGAAGCCGCCAAGCCGGTTGAAGAAGGCGTGGAGCAGGAATATCAGCTTGCCGCGGTTTTCTTCGGATTCAAGCATGGCCGGGGTGAGCTTTTGGTTCAAAAGAACGCCGCCGGTAATTTCCGGGATAGGCAGCTTGGACACGGACTTGAATACCGCGGTCGGCCCGTTTTTGTCCATCCCGTGCGACGGGGAGCAGCCCTCGGCCAGGGGTTCGCCGGCCTTGCGCCCGTCCGGGGTCGCCGTGGTGCCCGCCCCCTGGGGCACGTTTGCCGAAATGGAAGAGGTGCCCGCGTAATACACGCCGCCGATTGGCCCCCGGCCGTAACGGGTGTTGCGGTACTTCTTCATCTCGTCGATGTAGATGTCATACGCGGCCCGGACCAGGGAGTCGGCATAGTCGTCGTCGTTGCCGTATTTCGGGGCGGCTAACAAAAGTTCCCGTATGCGTTCGTTTTCCGGCCCCTCGAAATTTTGCCGCAGCGCGTTCCACAGTTCCTTCGCGCTTATGGATCGGTCCTCGAACACGCATTTTTTTATCGCGGCAAGGGAATCGGCAAGGTTTGCGATGCCCACCTGCAGATCGCTGATAAAATCGTAGACCGCGCCGCCCTCTTTCAGGTTAAGGCCCCGCTCGATACAGTCGTCGCAGAGGGCCGAACACAGAATATCCGCCGTATCCCGTTCCAGCACCGTGTCGCAGACCGAATCGATGATGACGCACTGCCGGGTAAACTCGCGGATAATTTTATCCCAGGCTTTCATCACGTCGTCAAAGGATTCCATGCCCGTAAAATGCCCTACGCCTTCACAGACCTTTATTCCGGACTCAATGTCTACGCCGTCGTTCAGCGCGATAAGCAGGGATTTGGGGAAGTTGAGGAAGCTCATGCCCGTGCAGCGGTAGCCCCATTTGCCGGGAACGGCCACTTCCACGCAGCCTATGGCGCTGTAGTTGTAGGCGTCCTCTTTTTTTACCCCCTTCGCGATAAACGAGGGGATGATAACTTCATCGCTGTTAAAGGCCGGCATGCCGAAACCCAGGCGTACCACTTCGATACATTCTTTCATAAACTGTTCGTTAAGGAACTTGTGGTAGCGCACCGTCAGATTCGGCTGGGGAAGCCTTGTCCGGGCGACGCTGCGCAATATGAGGAACGAGAGCGGGTTCACCGCGTCTTCGCCGGCCGTAGTCTGCCCGCCTATGGTCACGTTCTGGTAGAGCGGGCTGCCGGCGGAAAAGCGGGTGTGGCTCCAGCTTCGTATCTTGTTAATGGTAAATGTTTTAAGCCACAGGTTGGTCAAAAGTTCGCAGGCGCTTTCCTCGTCGATTTTTCCCGCGTCCAGATCTTTTTTGTAGTAGGGGTAGAGGTACTGATCCATGCGCCCGTAGGAAAGCGAATGGCCGTTGCTTTCAATCTGGAGGCACAGGTGTACCAGCCACAGTGACTGCACCGCCTCGTAGAAAGATTCGGCGGGTCCCGCCGGAACCTTCGATAAAACGCGGCCCATCTCAAGAAGTTCGGTCCGCCTGTTTTCGTCCTTTTCCTTTTCCGCCATTTCCCCGGCAAGGCGGGCGTAACGTTCCGCGAAGGCAACGGTCGCGTCTACCACAATGGAAACCGCCCGGTAAAAGTAAGACTTTGCGAGGTTCCGGTAGTCGGTCAGGTCCAGGGCGGCCAGTTTTTCCTCCGCCCGCCTCTTGTACTCCAGAAGTCCTTCCCCGAGCATACGCCTGTAGTCCGCCGCGACATGCGCGTCCCCGGAAGTAATGTTCCCTTCGGCCTTGATTATCCCTAAATCGTAGAAGACCTTCGCCCCCGCGGGCATGGCGGCCAGCCCCCGATCCTTTACCGTATTGTGCCGCCAGAACGGGGCGATTTCCCGGAGCGCCTGTTTGTTTTCTTCGGTAATAGAGAAACGGTCGCCGTCCCGCTTTTCAAATTCGTCAAGTTCCGCGATAACCCAGTCCATCGCGTATTCGGGGAAGATCGGGGCCGCGCGGTTGCTCGACGCCTGGTTTCCCGCGAGCAGAGTCTCCTCCTCGATAAAGATACTTATCTTTTCAAGCACATTTTTGTACATCAGCGCCCGCCTTAAGGCCAGGGGCTGGTCCATGTTTTCCCGGTAGGTCTCGGTGGTGATCCGTGCCCGCTCGACACAGACGCGGGGGTTCGCGTTTAAAAGTTCCATGCGGAACCGGATCATCCGTGATGTCAGTGTTCCAAAGTTGTTTTCCATATTGTTCTCCGTTGTTGTTAAAACAGCAATTCCGAGGCGCCGATGATGCCGAAATCATCGCCCAGCTCCGCTTCCCTAAAATAAACAGGCATAGTGTTTTTGTTGTACCCGTCAAATACCCCTTTCATGCTTTCAAGCAGATTGCCGCGCTTCCCGTTATCCTCAAGATTCCTCCACATCTTTAAAAGACCGCCGCCGAATATAAAGCAGTTGATATTCAGGGTTACGTAGAGATTGTATGTCCAGATACCCAGGTACTTGATCATCTGAGTGACGGCCCGGCGGGCAAGGGCGTCCCCGGCATTGTAGGCCCTTTCGATGTGGAGGCAGTTGATTTCATCGTCCCCGGCAAGTTCCGGAATGCGGGATTTTTCCCCCGCATCGATCCAGTTCTTGATATGCTTCGCGATCATCGAACCGGAACACCAGGACATAAGACAGCCCCGGTTTCCGCAGCCGCATTCAACGCCGTCGTCCGGCGTTATTATCGCATGGCCGCTCTCCCCGGACCAGCCGTAGCGTCCCCGGAAAATCTTGCCGTCGATGATGATGGCCGATGAAATTCCGGTACTTACCGGGCAGTAGAGGAGGTTGTCGAAACCCCGTCCCGCCCCCAGCCGGTGTTCCGCTATGGCCGCGGCGTGGGCGTCGTTGTCCAGAATCACCCGGATACCGTCCAGCTTCTCCATCAGGTAGGCGCGGGCCGGAAAATCCCGCAGATTCGCCAGGTTGGAAGTTTTCAGTATCCGCCCTTCCTCAAATAAAACAAAAGAAGGCACCCCTATCCCAACACCCCTGAGATTTTCCCTTGTTATATGGCGCGCCGCCATAAGTTCCCCAATATTGGCGGCAATCCGGTCAAAAAACGCCTCGGGGGAGCAGAATGCGTCCGAGGGGTGGCTCAACCGGGCGGTAATATTTTTCTGCCCGTCCAATACCCCATACGCCGTCTTGGTTCCGCCCACATCGATCCCTATCGTGTACTGTTCCATAGTTCAGCCTCCCCGGTTAATTTGGTCTTAAGCCCGTATTTTCTCACATTTCTGTTCCGTTGATAAGATCCCTCCTGATTCCTCACTCTTTGAACTAACCGTATTTTGGAAAGGCTCTACCTACATTGTAGCCCATTGTTTCATCTTTGTCAATAAAAAACTTATCTTAATAAGAAATTTTCTTATTTTAATAAATTATACTTTACAATTTTCGGTCCAGGGTGTACCATATAATCATGAACACCCCAATTCCCCGCACCGGCGCGGCATCGCGGTCAAGCCGGCCATGAAACGGAATCCGGCGGGCTTTCTTTCCAACATCCAGAAATTCAGCCTGCACGACGGTCCCGGCATACGGACCGTTGTGTTTTTCAAGGGCTGCCCCCTCTCCTGCCGGTGGTGTTCCAACCCCGAGACCCGGCAGGCAGCCGTCTCCGTTTTGCGGGATACCGCGAAATGCGTCCGCTGCCTGCGCTGCGCCGAAGCCTGCCCTGCCGGCGTAATCAAAGAGGATCTTTCCATAAACCACGCCGCCTGTACCGCCTGCGGAATCTGCGTGCGGGAATGCCCCCAAAAGGCCCTTTCCCTGAACGGGCGGCGCTATGTTCTGGAGGAAGTCCTGCGTATATGCCTGCAGGACCGGCCCTTTTACGGGGAATCCGGGGGCGGCGTAACCCTGTCCGGCGGCGAGGTGCTGACCCAGGCGGCATTCGCCCGCACGCTCCTGGAAGCGTTAAAGCGCGAAGGTATCCATACCGCGCTTGAAACCACCGGTTACGCCCGGCCCGGCATCTTCCGGCACCTGACGGAAGCGGCGGATTTACTTCTGTTCGACATAAAGCACTACGATCGGGATCGCCATTTTTGGGGAACCGGTGTTTATAACGATCTTATTCTCGGCAATCTAAGGACCGCCCTTGCCGCGCAAAAAGAGGTGCTTCCCCGGCTCCCCATCATTCCCGGCTTCAACGATGCCCCGGAGGATGCCCTGGGTTTTTCCCGGCTGCTCAATTCCCTGGGGCTAAAGCGGGCGCAATTGCTGCCCTTTCACCAGTTCGGCGAAAAAAAGCACGAAATGCTGGGGCTGCCGTACCCCATGCGGGATGTACCCCAGCTTCACCGGGAAGATCTCGAAGAGTACCGGCGG
>JAITLF010000172.1 GCA_031278025.1 Treponema sp. | reverse complement strand
AGCGCTCATTGTGCCCGTGCCGCCTGTTGTCCGGTATCTGTCCGCTCATCCGTCCAAAATTGCCTATCAATTGTTTAAAGAGTTCCCCGCTCATACTCCTATTTTAGCATTGTTTTTTGATACTTTGAATTCCTGCGCTCGCTCTGGTGGTGGTTGCAAAAGTACCGATTATCGCGATAATAAAACGAAGCCTGTATGGGATAACTTTATACGGCGGAAGTTCCTAAGGGGAATACATGATTGATTTGCGGAGCGATACGGTAACCCGGCCTACGGAAGAAATGCGCGAGGCCATGGCGCGGGCGGAAGTAGGGGATGATGTTTATGGCGATGATCCTACGGTAAACAGACTGGAAGAGTTGGGGGCGGGACTCGTGGGCAAGGAGGCGGCACTTTTTACGCCCTCCGGGACCTTCGGGAACCAACTGGCCCTTTTCACCTGGTGTGAACGGGGGACCGAGGTTGTTCTGGGGGAGGAATGCCACATCGTTCAGCATGAGGCGGGGGCGGCGGCGGTCATTGCCGGGGTACAGACCCGGACTATTCCCGCGCCGGATGGGGTTTTGCCGGCTGAAGCCCTCCGGTCCCGGTTGCGGAAGCGGGACCTCCACGCTCCGCCCACCTCCCTTATCTGCTTGGAAAACGCCCACTCCCTGGGGCGCGCTGTGTCCCTGGCGGGCATGGATGCGGTCCGCCGTATCGCCGCCGAATGGGGCCTGCCCGTACATCTGGACGGCGCCCGTATCTTCAACGCCGCTACAGCCCTGGGGGTGGATGCCCGGGAAATCGCCGCTCGCGTGGAATCGGTGATGTTCTGCCTGTCCAAGGGGCTTTGTGCGCCGGTGGGGTCCCTTTTGGCGGGGACTAAAGACTTTGTGGCTGCGGCCCGCCTTAAACGGAAGATTCTGGGCGGCGGTATGCGCCAGGCGGGGATACTTGCCGCGGCGGGGATCATAGCCCTGACCAGCCAGACGGCCCGCCTTGCGGAGGATCACCACAGGGCAAAGAAACTGGCCCGGTGTCTTGCCGGGATTCCCGGCATTAGGGCGATTCCGGAAGAAACAGACATCAACATGGTATTCTTCACGTTTCCCCCGGCCCGGAACCCGGAGGCGGCGGCGCGGATCCTCGGGATATTTACCGCTCACGGAATAATCATCAATCCCCCGGACGAGGGGAGATTCAGGTTTGTTACCCACTACTGGATAGGGGATAAAGAACTGGAAACCATACTGACGGCCTGCCGGGAAGCCTTTCAATCATGACCTGGCTTGACGCTCGGCGGGAACGGGTATACGACTGCATGGCCCAGGAAGGGGTCGCTCTGGTCATGTTTGAAGACGCCGAAGGCCGGCGGGACCCGGCGGTACGCTGGCTTACCGGCCATCCGGGAGACGCCCTGCTCTTCCTCTCGGTGGACAAACAGTCCGTGCTGGTTCCCTGGGACATCAACATGGCCAAAGCCTACGCCGACGCGGACTTCGTCATCTCCTACGCCGAATTCTACCGCCAGAGCGTACAAGCCATCCTGGGCGCGGCGGAATTCCTCAAGATTCCCTATGGGTCACGGGTTGAGATACCCATGGACACATCGTACCGCATGTTTCTTCAATATGTAGAGCTGGTTACGGATTTTGATATACTCTGCCGGAGCGGCGGAGTGCATGAGGCGGTTCGGGAACTGCGGACCATCAAGGATGAAGAAGAGATAGGTATCTACCGGCAGGCTTCGAAAATCACAAACAAGATCATCGATCTGCTGGAAGATAAGATACGGTCAGAAGAGCTGAGGACCGAAACCGACGTAGCCCTTTTCATTGAGGCTGAAGCCCGGGGAAAGGGATGCGAAGGCACGGGCTTCGAGACCCTGGCTGCAGGTCCGGGCCGGAGTTTCGGCATCCACGCCTTCCCGGCCTACACGGGCACCGCTTTTACCGGGCCTGGTCTGGCTATCCTGGACTTTGGACTGAAGTTCCAAGGCTACACCACCGACGTTACCCTTACCTTTGCCCAGGGGCCGCTGACCAAACACCAGGAAAAGCTGCTCTCTCTGACCGAACGGGCCTACAAGCTGGCCTTCTCTATGGTTGCCGACGGCACGGGAACGCGGGAAGTGGCGGCGGCGGTAGACGCCCTGTTCGGCAAATCCGGCAAGGCCATGCCCCACGCCCTGGGCCATGGCATAGGACTGGAGGCCCACGAAGCGCCGTTCCTGCGCAACCGTCCCGACAACATCTGCCAATTCCAGACCGGTATGATCTTTACCCTGGAACCGGGCCTTTACGATCCCATCCATGGCGGCTGCCGTCTGGAAAACGACATCCTCCTTTCAGGCAACGGCGCCGAGGCGCTGACCCAGGCCAGGATCATCAGGCTGTAGACAGAGCCCGGACGATTTCCCTCGCTTTTTGATCGGTTTCCATGACGAGTTCCCCGCCCCCATCCCCATAGCGGATTACCAGGCGGGGTGAGTGGGGAAGGAATATTTTCTTCCACAACGATGTTTCCATTTTGAGTTCCACCGAGGTCAGGCGGTCCCTGGGGATGAAGAGGGTCCTCTCTTTGGGGGGGTCTCCGCCGGTGGAAGCCCGGGACAGAGCCTGTATCCAGCCTTCGTGGGGGAAATGATGAAACCGGAACCCACCAGAGGTGGCGATAAGGAGGCCCCAGAGGGAACTTCTTGGGGTGAGGTCGAACTCGTCCCAGCCGGAAAGGTATTGTCCCAGGGTGTAGGCAAGAACTTGTTCGCCGCATTTTTCCTCGTAGTCTTTCCAGAAACGGGCTGGATCGGTTTCCTTTCTTTGTTCAAAGAGTCCGAACATAGTTTTATCATATCTCCCTGACGATAACGACGTTGAACCCGATTCCCCACCAATCGGTAATAACCGCGTCCCCGGTCTTAACCGGCTGGGTAACGGCAATGGGACACACAATACAGGTAATGGTTCGCATCAGTATCTCCTATGGTATCGAAAATTCCAGGCGATATTCACACCGGCACCCTGCGTCCGAGGATCGCCCCATCATGCCTCCGCCTTATCCCGCGGCGGATTCCGGTTGGGAAACGATACTTTCATAGCGCTTATTATAGCGGATAAGGAGAGGGAAGTCTCCCCCTGTGTCAGGGATAGCACATAATCAAGTAGGAGGCTACCTAATTATTTGGGTAGTCTTCCTCTCACACCACCGTGCGTACCGTTCGGTACACAGCGGTTCAATGGGTGGGAACAGGTGTCCGTAATTTCAGGAACCGCCCTATCCTCTCATGGAATATCTCAAACCTTTCCAGTATTTCGGGGAAACCCATTGATTTGAGATATTGGCTTGTACCGGTTCTGGTTAGTATTCCACTATTAGCTGTATGCCAGTAGCTTTTCCGGGGGTTTGTCCATTGCCATGCTTTGTCTCGGAGTATTCCTAACTGAATATGGTTCTCAATTCGCGTCCGCACTCGCTTCCAGTACATCTGCCGTATCCGGACCGCAGCCATTCGGCCAGGTTCGTCAAATTCTTTTTCATATCCGCGATACTGTAGTAACCGATCCTGCCGATTATCAACGGGGTTAGTTCTTTTAGTATCCTTTCCACACTCCCGCTTCGTTTCCGACTGATGAGGGCTTTAAGCTGGTCTTTCTGCCGTGTAAGTGACTTTTCATGTACCCGTATCCCTGTTCCTTTCTTGTGGCCGATAAAGGCTCAATCCCAGAAGCTTGAGCCCGGTGGGGCCTTCCGGTCATACTTTCCTTCGAGTTCACTTTCAGTTTACCTTTAAGAAACTTGGTACAACTCTCCATTACCCGCTCGGCGGTCCGGCTGCTCTTGACGTAGATGTTACAATTATCCGCATACCTGACAAACTTATGTCCTCGCTCTTCAAGCATACGGTCAAACTTTGTCAGGTATATGTTGCTCAATAACGGCGACAGGTTCCCCCTTGCGCCATCCCCTGCTCTCTCTGGCTGACCAGTCCATCCGCATGCATTTACTTAAGAAATTGGCAAAACAGTTCGCACCGGATAAACTGGGAGCAAGAGAGAGGAAAACTATACATTCGAAGATATGGCAGCGATACTACCGGAGCTTTGGAGAGAAAAAGCGAAGAAACTGGGCGCTTTACAGCAGGCACGGGAAATTAAGCCACCGGAGTTTCTGCTGAAACTCATTTTTCTGTATTTGACTGAAGGGAAATCTTTTGGGAATACTTCGGCGTTGTTAACCATGAGTGAGAAGCTATCACCTGACCAAGAAGACTAGTTAGTGTCTGTCTATAAAGTCAATTAATTTCGAGCGCGTACAATAGTTTGTGTAAATACGCAAAACAAGGTAGAAATACCGAAGGGGTAAATATGACTATGGTGACGACACGGAAGAAACGTGAACGGGATCAGTGAGACGACCTGCTGGACAAAATCGATTTCAAGGGGCTGACCCAG
>JAITLF010000161.1 GCA_031278025.1 Treponema sp. | reverse complement strand
GGCGCAGGGAGGCTATGACCTCATCGGAGTACACCCGCTTCCCCTTGCGGTTCGCGGGCCGCTTCTTTTCCGGCTTGAACTTTACGGTCCTCCCGTCCGTGCTGACAAGAACTTCCCTGTCAGGCTTTTCACTTAAAAGCCTGACGGCTGATTTCCGGTGATACCCGGTCAGCCGTGTAAATTCGTCAAGCAGCCCCCTTTTTTCTTTCTTCGCTGCCTCCTGGTAACGGGGCATGTATTCCCTGGTTACCGCCTGTTTTTCTGTCATGTTTAACCCCATTCGGATGCCCTCCTTCAGGCGCCCTTATTTTAATTTGGGTAACATTTTCAATGGGGCAACGCGAAGACTTGACTTGTTAGGATAAAAGCCGGAAAATGGCAACATATTATGTTAAATGCGGAGGATAAGGTATGAGTCTTATTGAATATGTCGAGGCGAGGGAAATCTTGGATTCCCGGGGCAATCCCACGGTAGAGGTGGATGTTGTCCTGAAAGACGGTTTCATGGGCCGGGCTGCGGTTCCGTCAGGAGCTTCTACCGGAGAACATGAGGCGGTAGAACTTCGTGACGGGGACAAAGACCGGTATTTGGGCAAGGGAGTACAGAAGGCCGTGGCAAACGTGAATGATATCATCGCCCCGGAGATTCAGGGTTTGGACGCCCTGGATCAGGTGGACATAGATAGAACCATGATAGAACTGGACGGAACCGAGAACAAGGGAAAGCTGGGAGCCAACGCCATTTTGGGGGTTTCCATGGCCGCTGCCCGTGCCGCCGCCGAGTTCTTGGGAGTGCCGCTCTACAAGTACCTGGGATCCTTCCACGCGAATCTTTTGCCCGTGCCTATGGCGAACATTATCAACGGCGGCAAACATGCGGACAACAAGATCGATTTCCAGGAATTTATGGTCATGCCGGTAGGGGCCGATTCCATACGGGAAGGGGTCCGGTGGACTGCGGAGATATTCCATACCCTCAAAAAGCTCCTCAAGGATGCGGGCAAGAACACCGCGGTAGGGGACGAGGGGGGCTTTGCCCCGGACATCGGGAACGAGGAAGCCCTGGATTTCATCATGAAGGCCATAGAGAAGGCGGGGTACAAGCCTGGGGATCAGATCGCCATCGCCCTGGACTGCGCCAGTTCGGAGCTTTTTGACGAAGGCGGCAAAACGGGATACAAGTTCTGGAAGAGCAACCCGGACAAACTGTTCAGCGCCGATGAAATGATCGATCTCTATACCCAATGGGTGGATAAATACCCAATCATCTCTATTGAAGATCCCCTGGATCAGAACGACTGGGAAGGGTACGCCAAGATGACCCGCGCCCTGGGTTCCAGGATACAAATCGTGGGGGATGACTTCTTTGTAACCAACACCAGGCGTCTTGAGCGGGGCATCAAAGAGGGGTCCTGCAACTCCATCCTTATCAAGGTGAACCAGATCGGCACGGTAACCGAGACCTACGAAGCGGTGGAAATGGCCAAACGGGCGGGGTATACCGCCGTCATTTCCCACCGGTCCGGCGAAACTGAGGATAGTTTCATCGCCGACCTGGTGGTGGCCCTGGAAACCGGCCAGATCAAGACCGGCTCCATGAGCCGCACCGACCGTATCTGCAAGTACAATCAGCTTATGCGCATTGAAGACCAGCTTGAGGGCATCGGCGAGTACGCGGGGAAAAAGGCATTCTACAATATAAAGAAATAACCGTTAAAGAAACAACCGTTTTTTACGGGTTCACGACCACGCACGGGCCGCAGGCGGAGAAGCCGCACACTTCACCGCCTGCGGCCCGTGTTTCATCAAGTCAAATCAACTTATTCAGCGTCCCGTGCCTTGATGATCCTGATGCCTGAGTCTTCCAGGGAACGGCCCGTCTCCGGCGGGATGGCGGAATCGGTAACGAGGATGTCGACGCCGGCGGGCGGAAGAAGGGGTACTATCCCCGGGTTTGCGAATTTCTCCGATTCGGCCAGGACGATCACCGTGCGGGCCTGCTTCGCCATGTTCCGGACGGTCTCGGCCTGGACATGGTTTCTTCCGGTAAACCCCGCCTTTTCCGAAAAACCGTCAATGCCGATGAAGAACTTGCCCACGGAAAAGCCTTGAACGTTCTGATGGGCAATGGGCCCGACCATTACCTGGGATTCGTTCGGATAGTCTCCGCCCAACAGAATGATCTTGTCATGAGGAATCTTACGGATGTACCCGGCAATAAAGGCCGAATTGGTGATGATGGTAAGATTCCGCTTGTGCTGCACCAGTTCGTCCGCAAGGATGGCGCAACAGGAACCAGATTCTATCATCACGGTTTCGCCGTCCTGTACCAGGACGGTCGCCTCCTAGGCCATGCGCTGTTTCTTGTCATGGTGGTAATTTAAGCGGTTATTGATATCGTCGGTGGAATCTTGCCGGACAAGCCCCCTACCCGCAAGCAAGTCCGCATCCGTGCGGATGGTTACCCGGGAAACTCCTATTATATCCGCCAGTCGGGTTACTTCCACCCGGCCCTCCAGGGTAACTATTTCCAGTATCCTTCTCTGCCGTTTACTCTGTTTATCACTCATAGGCTTACAAAAGGACCGCTCCGTTTTATTTTTTTATTCGCAAAACATCGCAAAATTATACTATGAAATAAAAAACCCTACTGTAACCGACTTTGAAACCGCCAGGGCGCGCGCATTAAAAAAGGGGTATAGAAGGGATAAAAAAGCCGATAGCGGTGAGACTGGAGGTACTAATGATCTCTTATCGAAGTTATCATCATCACCCTTTTGGCAGTGATAGCCTTCGCCAAAGGCTGGGAAGACATCGAAGTGATAGCCATAGATGGGAAAACCCTGCGGGGGAGCTTTAATACCCGGCAGGGGACTATCCACCTGGTCAGCGCCCGGGCAACGGAAAACCGGCTGGTGTTTGCCCAGGTAAAGACCGAAGAAAAAAGCAATGAAATCACCGCGATACCGGCAGTATTGGCGATGACAGCCCTCACGGGGTGCATAGCGACTATAAACGCGATGGGATGCCAGTAGAAAATAGCCAATCAGATAGTCAACTTTTGCCCGCCCGGACCCCTTGTGAAGACCGGCAGTACCTTTGAGGTGGATCATGGCCGGCAGGAACGGCGGAACCATGCCGTAACCGATGCTGTTTCCTGGCTGGTTGCCGCTCATCCGGCCTGGAACACCATTACATCCATTGGTGTTATTGAATCCATCCGTACTATCGGGGAAACGGCCACGACCGAACAGCGGTAGTATGACACTAGTCTGCCGGCTGACCCGGTGGTATTTGGCACGAGCGTCCGTGGTCATTGGGGTATTGCGAACTCCCTCCATCATGTCCTTGATGTGGCGTTTGGTGAGGACGCCTGCCGGATAAAGAGCGGTCATGCTCCTGAGAACCTGGCGTTTATTCGTAAAAT
>JAITLF010000115.1 GCA_031278025.1 Treponema sp. | reverse complement strand
CGCCTTTGCGATCCATAAAGGCGCCTTTGCAAGTCATAAAGGCGCCTTTGCGGTTCATAAAGGCGCCTTTGCGGTTCATAAAGGCGCCTTTGCGGTTCATAAAGGCGCCTTTGCGGTTCATAAAGGCGCCTTTGCGATTCATAAGGGCGCCTTTGCGGTTCATAAAGGCGCCTTTGCGGTTCATAAAGGCACCTTTGCAAGTCATAAAGGCGCCTTTGCGATTCATAAGGGCGCCTTTGCGGTTCATAAAGGCGCCTTTGCGGTTCATAGAGGCGCCTTTGCGATCAAAACGGGAGCCTTTCTGATCGATGCGGGAGCCTTTCTAGTCAAAACGGGAGTCTTTCTCCTTTCCTATCGAACAAAGAGTCTTTGGCTCTCTCACGGGGGGCGGTACTGCGTCCGGCGTTCTGTTTTGCGGCAACGGTGAAATTACTAATCGTGAATGCGCCATTTTTATACGTGAATACGCCGTTTCTGGGCGTGAAAATCGGGGCGCTGAACTCATGGCGCGGGGTTGGGGGCAGGCTCATTTTCAATTTGGGCAGGGTCTCTTTTCGATAACACTTTTCATGCGGCAACGCGTATTCTTGACACAAATCGTTTTACCATGCTAGACTTCCTCTATCATTCATTAGCGGGATGTTTGAAGATTCCCTGGCCGGGCAATAGCGCAGGTGGTTAGCGTACAAGTCTGGGGGACTTGGGGTCCCCGGTTCGAATCCGGGTTGCCCGACCAGGGGATTTTTAGTTTTCCGCCGCTTCCCGCTTCTTCCGTAAATCAGCGTCAAACTTTTTCGTTCAGTACCGTAAGGCGCCTGCTATTCACCGCTTGCCGATGTTCCCCTCGGCCCGATTGCACCGATGCGGCAGAGGGGACAGCCCGGCTTGGCGCAACAACCTGCTAGTCCCGCCGTTCTATCGCGCCGTCCCGGCGGGCGATAAAAACCGAAGGGCGCAGGCAGGTGAAGAGGCCGTTTTCTACCACTCCGGGGATGTGGTTGAATTCCGCCTCCAACACGGCGGGGTCCGCCGCCTGCTTTAGACGGACATCCACGATGAAGTTCCCATGCTCGGTGATCACCGGGCCGGCTTTCCTCAGCGCCTCCCGGACGGACGGTTCCGTTCCCATCTCTTGCAGGGCCTGGATGACCGGGATCCGCGCTTCGGGGATCACCTCAATGGGAATGGCAAACGTGATCCCCAGGTTGTCCACGAGCTTAGATTCGTCCACCACAATCGCGTAGGAAACGGAGGCATAGGCGATAATCTTTTCCAGAAGAAGGGCGCCGCCGCCCCCTTTGGTACAGAAGTTCCGGCCGTCTACTTCATCCGCGCCGTCTATGGTAAGGTCCAGTTTCCCGCCTATTTCACGGGAATTCAGGCTGAAAAGCGGTATCCCCATGGCCTCACATTCCAAAACAGTTTGGAAGCTCGTGGGTACCGTCTTAATGTCCTTCAATCTGCCTTCGGCCATCAGGGCGCCTACACGCTTTACCGCAGGAATCGCGGTGGAGCCGGTACCCAGGCCCAGCTTCATCCCGCTCCGTACCAGGGCGTCAACCGCGCTCCGGCCTGCCAGGGCCTTCATCTCTTTTTGATCCAGATTTCTCATACGTATTCCTTAGCGCCTGCTGCAGGTGCGGATTTTTTGCTCAGGCGCCGTTGGCGCCCTTCATGCAAAACGTTCCGGTTATCAGGGCTTCTTTGGCGCCTGCTTTGAATTGACCGTGATAGCAGTCAACCGTGTCCCCGCAACGCCCCGGACGGAGGGCCGTGGTCCCCCGGTATACAACCACTATATATGAATTCGGTTCTTGAGATGAGCGGGGAAGTCCGTGCCGATGAAAAACCGGTACTGATACATGGCTTGCCTGCGCAGCATATCATAGCCGTTCAGGACCGGGCAGCCTGCCTTCATGGCCCGGAGCAAAAGGCGGGTCCGTTCCGGTTTGTAGATGATGTCCATCACCTTCTCCCGCCCGCTGAATTTGTAGTCTTCCAGGGGATCGGCGTCAATAAAGGGTTCCATGCCCGCCGAGGTGGTCTGTATGATGATGTCCGAAAATTTTTCCACCAGTTCCACCCCCTCGCTGTCCGTCCCCGCCCACTTAAAATGGTAGGGCAGGGCCAGCCGCCTGGCCCGGACCGGCGTTCTGTTGAGGATGAGGGCCTTGCCTTTAAGCCGGAATACCTCTGCGGCAACCGCCCTGGCCGCTCCCCCCGCGCCGATGATGGTGATCTTCTTCCGCCTGAGGTCAGGCTGTTCTATAAAATTCAACAGGGAATCGGAAAACCCGCGGGTATCCGTATTGTACCCCGCCCAGCCGTCAGGAGTCCGCACGATGGTATTGCAGGCCCCCACCGATTGCACCTCGCCGGACCGGCTCGAAAGATAGGGGAGGATCGCTTCTTTGTAGGGGACGGTAATCGAAGCCCCCTGGACATTCAGGAAATCCGCCAGTTCCAGGAAGATTTTGAGGGACTCCGCCGGGAACGGAACATAAACGGCGTCTAAATTCTCCTCCGTAAAAACCCGATTGAAAAACGGGGGGCTTGAGGTGGCGTTTAAGGGGTAACCGGCCACGGCGAACAGCTTTGTCTTTGGGGTAATAGCGTTGAACCGGTACCATTCCGCCAGGTCGCGGGGGTTAAGCTGACCGGGCGCCCCCAGAGGAGGCGCCTCCGCCCCCAGGGGAAGCGCCGGCGCCCCCTCCCGGCGAATCCCGCCGGGGGCATCCTGGAATTCGCCGGCTGTTTCGGCAGCGGCGGAGACATAGCTCAAATAGGAACCCATCTTTTCCGCCAGAATCCGGGTATTGACCCCGTAATGCCCCATCCCAAGGATGATTTTGTCGATATCCCTGGTCGCCGCCGCGGCGGAGTACAGTTTTAGCGTATCTTCCAGGTTGTTCGGCTTTACCGCCACTTTGGGAATCTCGTCCCCCATACGGCGCAGGCTCCGCAGCTTGCCGGCCAGGTCGTCATTCACGCCCCCCTGCACATGGTGGTGCGACCGGATGATCCGTGTCTTGAAGGTCCGGGCCGCTTCCTCCAGGCTCGGAACGCTCAGATCCTCCTCCAGATCAACGTAGGCGAAATTCTTCCGCCGGTCCGCTTCGGCAAAGGCCAGCCCCCGCGAGAACAGGAAGATTCGGGAACCTTCACCCCCCCTAAAGTAGCCGCCGTCCCTGATCCTCCTGATGGTGAGGATCACCGGAAGGCCGGCCTGTTCGGGGAAACGCCGGATCAGGAAGCGTTCATCCGGGTCAAGGCAATCAACCCTCAGCTCCGCCAAATCCACGTATTTACGGTAGGTATCCAGCGCCGCCAGGTTCCTGGCAAGGGTTTCTCCGGTTAGGCAGAGGCAGATTCTGGACATCCCGCCCCCTATAAATCGGTGCGGTAAATGAAGATGGCCGATACCAGGCCATATTGATCGGTATTGAACCTGAGGGTGATGGGCCATGAGCGGTTGGAATAGGAGTACACGGTGAAGCTTTCGTAAATCTGAACCCCGCTGCCCAGAATCAGGGGGATTACTTCCCGGCGTTCGCCGAGTTTGATCCCGTATGCGGCTTTAAGGCTTATCTGCCAAACCCGGTCCCGGTATACGTAGAATTCCCAGTCGCCATAGGCAAACACCACATCGTCCTGCCATACATTGGGCCCGCGGGTTACATGCACCGACAGGGGAGCGCCAAACAGGGTGATGAGGTCCCGCAGGCTTGCGCCGACCAGCGAGGCGGGATCATTGAGATAATCGTACTGGCCCCAGGCTGAAACGGAACAGAGGGTCAGCAAGGCCGCCACCCCAATCATACGTTTTCGTATTTGATTTTTCCGCAAAATTTTCATTATTCACTGTACCGGAGAAACAGGGGGCTTTGCAAGGCTTTTTAAAAAACGCACTTGAAAGCCCGGCGCTTCCCGCTCTGCCCGGCGGGGCTGTCCCAAAACCCGCGCCGGCCTTCAGCCCCCCGGAGATGTGGGGGTGTAAAAAAGCAACCGGCAAAACGAATTTCCCTTGACAAAAAAAATTTTAGCGCCTAATATCACCGCCATATCCTAGCAACAAAGTAGGAATAGTAGCGGTTTATTCCTAGTATTTTAATAGGAAATTGGAGTTGATTGACATATGGCAAAAAAATTGAAGCAACTCGCTATTTATGGGAAGGGCGGTATTGGGAAATCAACCACCACCTCGAATTTAAGCGCTGCGCTGTCGGAAATGGGGTATAGGGTCATGCAGTTTGGATGCGATCCCAAAAGCGATTCCACCAATACCCTGCGGGACGGTAAGTATATTCCCACCGTCCTGGATACCATCAGGGAAAGATCCGGCATCAATTCCCGTGATGTCGTTTTTCAGGGATTTAACGGGATCTACTGCGTCGAGGCGGGGGGACCCGCCCCTGGGGTGGGATGCGCCGGAAGGGGGATCATCACGGCGGTGGAACTTTTTAAGCAACAGCGGATTTTCGAGGAGCTTGATCTGGATGTGGTTATTTACGATGTGCTGGGAGATGTGGTCTGCGGCGGCTTTGCCATGCCCATCCGGGAAGGGATAGCGGAGCATGTGTTCACTGTTTCGTCTTCGGATTTTATGTCGATATACGCCTCAAATAACCTCTTCAAAGGGATCAGCAAGTATTCCCATTCAGGCGGGGCCTTGCTCGGCGGGGTGATCGCCAATTCCATGGGGCCGCCGTATTCCAGGGAAATTATCGATGATTTTGTTGCCCAGACCAAAACGCGGGTGGTTGAGTATATACCCCGTTCAATAACGGTTACCCAAAGTGAACTCCTGGGTAAAACTACCATTGAAGCGGCGCCGGGATCGGCCCAGGCCGAAGTCTACCGCTCCCTGGCGAAGAAGATCGCCGGCCATACCGATTCCCGGACGCCCTCCCCGCTGGAAACCGCCGCGCTCCGGGAATGGGCCGGCAAGTGGGGCGACTACCTGCTGGAGATGGAACAGGGAAAGGTAAGTTCTCCGGGGGCGGCAATATGAAGGAGGGGCCATGTTTGAAAAATCTTTGCAACACCCCTGCTTCAACGGATGCGGCGGTAAATTTTCCCGAATTCATCTTCCGGTAGCGCCCGCGTGTAATATCCAGTGCAACTACTGTGTGCGCAAATTCGACTGCCCCAACGAAAGCCGCCCAGGGGTATGCACGGCCATACTTTCCCCTGATGAGGCTCTGGACCGGTTTCGCCGGGTAAAGCGAGAAATACGGAACCTTACGGTGGCGGGCATCGCGGGGCCGGGGGATACCCTGGCTAATTTCGGGCAAACCCGGGAAACCTTTGAGCGTATTCGCCGGGAAGACCCAAAGATCACCCTTTGCATATCCACCAACGGCCTGCTCCTGCCGCGTTACATTCTGGAGCTGTCGGACTTGGGCCTTTCACATCTGACCGTTACGATAAACGCCGTTGATCCGGCTGTGGGCGAAAAGATCATCAGTTTTGTCGATTTTGAAGGCCGGCGGCTGAAAGGAGTGGAGGCGGCTTCGCTCCTGCTGAACAACCAGCTTGAAGGGCTCCGCCGCGCCGCGGAAGCGGGAATGGTGTGCAAAGTCAACTGCGTCATGCTTAAGGGGATAAACGAAGGCCATATCCCGCAGATTATCGAAACGGTAAAAAGCCACGGCGCAGCGCTGACCAACATCATGCAGCTTATCCCGGTTAAGGGGAGTGCTTTTGAGGACCTGCCCCTGGTAACCAACCAGGAACTTACCGCCATGAGGAAAGAGTGCAAAGCGGTATTACCCCAGATGTACCACTGTAGGCAATGCCGGGCAGACGCCATTGGTCCGCTTCATCAGGATGTCTCCTTTCTTTACGCAAAGGACGCAGCGGAACCGGGGACTGGCGGGCAGCGGCGTAAGGGGGACGAGCATACCGGCGCCGACCTGCTTTTCGCGGTCGCCTCACGGGACGGCAGGCTGGTGGATCAGCATTTTGGACACGCGGAGGAATTTTACATATACGCGTGGGATAATGGGCAGGTTACCCTGAAGGAACGGCGTTCCGTCCTTCAATTCTGCCGGGGAAAGGGAAGCTGTTTTAATCATGATGAAAAGATACCCATGCTGGCGGAAATCCTTGAAGACTGCGCCGCAGTCATTTCCCTGCGCATCGGTAACGCGCCACGGTTGTTGCTGGAGTCGCGGGGCATCAAGGCATATATGACTTATAACACGGTTGAGGAAGCGGTAAACGCCGCCGCCGAACAATACCGGACAGGCGGATCCGAAATGTTCCTGCCGGTAGTTTGAGTCAATTTCATTTTCATTTGGATCGGTGTTTATCGAAAAAAATTTGTTTTATAGGGAGTATAAAATGAAAAAGAAAAACGTGCATCGTTTCGGCATGACTTTCGCGGTCATAGTAACCTTTGCGGTACTATTCGTTTTGGCGGGCTGTAAAAAGGCGCAGAGCGATAGGCCGGTCCTTAAAATAGGACTCATCGTACAGGACGCGGTACGCCCGGCTCTGGTGGTAGCCGCAGAAGAGCTGGGCTACTATGAGGAAGAGGGGGTTGACGTTGAATTCATTTCCATTGACTCGGTAAACTCCGGGCTTGCGGCGGTTGAAACAAGAAAAATCGATATCTTTCCCTTTTCCGCCAACGCTATATCGTCCCTTGCCAAAGGCAGCAACCATGTCTTTGTAGGAGGCGTCGCGGTGGAAGGAACCTCTCTGGTGGCAAGTCCCGCAAACCGGGGTACGAATTTCCGGGACTTATCCCAGTGGAAGGGCAAGAAGATAGGCGGCAATCCAACAAGCATCGTGGTCTTTCAACTGCTTCAGTTCTTCAAGCAGGACCCGGACTTTGATTTGGATGGATTTGAGTTTGTTGAAATTGACGACAACAATGTCCTGCTTGAGGCTATCAAAAAGGGAACGGTGGATGCGGGCTTTCTTACGACCGAGCGGGTGTGGCTTGCCGAAGAAGCGGGATGCGTGGAAGCCTTTGATCTCGCAGAGTATCTTCCCTACTATATCTGCTGCCGTCTGACCGCCAACATCCAGGGGGTCGAAGAAAACCGCGCTCCCTATGTAGCGGTACTACGGGCACTGCTCCGCGCTGAACATGATTATAAAGACGATACCGATAAAATTGTGGACGCCGTTACCGCCTATACCGAACAAAAACGGGAATATGTGGTGCGTTATATCGCGACGGAAAAAAATTATCAAGGAGGAGGGCTGGTAAACTTTAAGAATCCGGTTAGTCCCGATCCCTTGTTTAACAAGCTGGAAGCGCTTAATAACGCGAATATCGCCGCCGGTAATTACATTTGGAATGCGCCTTTTACCTTGAAAGACCGGGTAGATCTTACCATCTATCAGGACGCGATAACCGAACTCTTGAAACGGCATCCGGGAGATGCGGTGTACACAAAAGCATTCGAGCTTTTTAAGGAAAATAATTCCAACTACGGTATTTAACGGTATTTATTATCGTAGGAACCTTTAGGCTGTTCCAAATTCCGATGGTCTTTGAAACAGCCGTGGGGCCGGCAGGCCGGAGCCTGCAGGTTCCTGGAACCAGCAGGCTCATGGAGCCAGATGGTTCCTTCTATACTTGTTAATGGAGGCTGTTCCAAACCTTCGTGCAGCGGGATTGAGGCGGATACCGTCTGATCCGCATATGCAAATGGTCCGTTGCTGATCGGAAATGGAGCATTTGCATATGCGAATTCGGCGTTTTCAGGCGGGAAAACCGGGGATATGAAGGCCGGCGCAGGTTTTGCAACAGTCTCAAAGGAGAAAGGATATGGGGATAAATCTTAACGCGGAAGTACCCAGCCGTGAACAGCGGCTGGGATCAATTACCGGCTACAACGGATCCCTCAAGGAGTTGTCGCTGTTGGGTTGCCAGGGCTGTCTTAAAAACAAAAGCCGGGACTTTCAAACCGTTAGTTCCTGCGCCCATGTTCACGCCATCAATCAGCTTGCCGGGCTGGACGATACCCTGGTGGTCGATCACGCCCCCCACGGCTGCGCGGGCGCGCAGATATGCTTTACCTTGGTAAAAAACAAGCTCCCGGTAATTCCGGGCAGGCCTCCGATTTCCCATGCCAAGGTCTTCTCAACGGGGATCAACGAATCGGATACCATATTCGGCGCAGTGGAAAAATTAAAAGAAACCATACGGGCCGCATATAAACGGCACCATCCCGGTGAAATTTATATAGCCACAAGCTGTGTATCGGCGATCATCGGGGAAGATGTAAGAACTACCGCCCATGAAATGGAAGCGGAACTCGGTATACCGGTACAGATCGCCACTGCGGAGGGCTTCCGTTCCAAGATTTGGGCAAGCGGTTTTGACGCATACTGCCACGCGGCGGCCAAGGCGCGGATCAAAAAAGCTGAACAAAAAAGCAATACGATTAATTATGTGGGCTTTAATAACATGGGCCGGGAGTTTGTGGCGCCCCTATTCAAGCGGCTGGGGCTTGACCTCATTTGCCTGACGGCCACCGCGACCCGCGAGGATTTTGAGCGGGCCGCTTCTTCCGTGGCTTCCTGGGGACAGTGCGGTTCTCAATCCAGCTACCTCTGCGCCGTCCTTGAGCAGGAGTGCGGGGTTAAATACTTTCAGTCTCATCTTCCATACGGCGGCGTTGGGTTTGAGCGCTTCTTTCTGGATATTGGGCGTCACATCGGTAAGGAAGACCTGGCCCGTCAGGTGCTTAGCGAAGAAAAAGAAAAATACAGCCCGGAAATTGAAAGAATACGGAGGACGCTTAACGGGAAAAAGGCGTTTATCGCTATGGGCGCGAGTTTTGCTTTTGAATATACCCGCATGCTCGGCGAACTGGGGGTAGAGACGCTGCATGCCATCGCCTACCATTATGACCCCAGGCTTGACAACGCCGACCAGGAAGAAACGGTGGCTGCGGCAACGGATGTTAAAGAACTGGGCATGGATGTACCCACCAGCGTGAATGACGCCCAGCAGGTCGAGACCGATTTGGTTGTCCGTGATTATAACCCCGACTTTATCCTTTCACGGGGCCATGACGCGACTCCCTACTTCACGAAACAGGGCATACCCGCCATGGATGTGGACATCGGGCTTATCGTAATGGGTTACCGGGGCCTAGCCTATTTTGGAGACTGCCTGGCGGAGCTGCTCCACAATACTAACTTTATCCGTAAGCTGGGCCAGCATTATGTATCCCCCTTTACCCAATCCTTTGACACGACAAAAGCGTTTACGTTTTACCAGGAGGCCGATGTATGATTACATGCTCGGAACAGCAGCGAATAGCCTGCGCCATAGGCGGCGTCTTCACCGCCTTGGCGATAGAGAAGGTGTTGCCGGTGATGCATTCAGGGCCGGGTTGCCTTCAAAATTCCGGGGGCGTGCTGGGGCGCTTCAACGGCTGCCAAAGCGGCGTATCATATCCTGACTCGATCATCCCCAGTACAAACTTCTGCGATAAGGATGTGGTCTTTGGCGCCGCGGACCGGCTGCGGCGGCTGGTAAAAAGAAGCCTGGAATATTACAAAACCGATATGGTACTTCTGGTGGACGGCTGCGGTTCCGAAATAGTCGGGGATGACATTGAGGAGGTAGCCTCGGATTTTGCCAATTCATCGGTGCCGGTAATTTACGCGAAACTGCCCGGTTTTAAGGGCAACAACCTTTGGGGTCATGCCCAGGTGCTCACGAGTATCGCCAATCAATACCTCATAGGACAGCCCCGTGGCGGGTACAACGAAAAACAGGTCAACGTGTTCGGCATAGTTCCCTACTTCGATTCATTTTGGACGGCGGAACTGGAAGAGCTTGAAACGGTACTCCGCATCCTGGGGCTTGAACCGAACATCATATACGGAAGGGGCAAAGGTATCGCGGCAATAAATAAAATACCCCAGGCGGCTTTTAATCTTGTGCTCGCGCCTTGGACGGATATTGAGTTTGCCGAACATCTGCGGGAAATCTTCGGTACGCCCTATTTCCATTATCCCTGCCTTCCCATAGGGCCGACGGAAACCGCACGATTTATCCGGGCTATTACCGAATATGCGAAGCTCGACCGGCAAACCGCAGAAGACTACATTAAGCGGGAGGAAGATCGGTATTTCTATTATGTCAAAAACGCGATCAGGGTATTTGTGGGAGGTTCGGTAACGCCAAGGCGTTTTTATATCAATTCCAGCGCTGCCCAAGCTGTTTCATTGACCCGTTTCTTAGTAAACGATTGGGGGATGACTCCGATAAAAATTTTTATCACCGATGATGCTCCGGTTCCGTATCAGGATAGCATTACCGCTTTTTTGCGGGATATCGAATGTAATGACGCGGAAGATTTCGATATTATCTTTACCAATGACGGCGGTCTGTGCGATCAGGAACTGGCAAAAGAAACCTTCCCCTACAGAAGGATCTGCCTTTTTGGAACCTGCTGGGATCAGCTTACCGCGAATAACAAGCGGCTGCCCTTTCTGCCGGTTTCCGCCCCCTACGGGGACGCGGCGGTGGGCAATACCAGCTATTTTGGCTACGACGGCGCCCTTGTTTTTATCCAGGACCTATACCGGGATATGACACAAAAAATACTCGGCTCCGGCATTGTCGCAAAGCTTGAAGAAGCATCCGGTCATTAGGAGAAAAAAATATGGGTACTATCATACTGGAAAACGTATCATTCACCTATGGCAGAACGGGCGCGGTGCAAGAAGCCAGCCTGGTACTCGAAAATATAAATCTAAAAATTGACTCAGGACAATTTGTCTGCGTTCTTGGTTCATCGGGCTGCGGTAAAAGCACCCTCATCAGGCTGCTGGAAGGACTTAATTTTCCCACATCCGGCAGGGTAATGATTGATAACGCGGAGGTAGCGGGGCCGGGAAAAGACCGCTGTGTTGTTTTCCAACATTACTCCCTTTTTTCATGGTTTAACGCGAAGGACAATGTGGCCTTTGGCATTAAACAGAACAAAAAAAATCTTTCCCGTAAGGAAATTGACGAAATTGCCCTTGAATATCTGGCGAAGGTCGGGTTGGAAAATTTTTACCACAAATATCCCTGCCAACTGTCGGGCGGACAACAGCAGCGAGTTGCCATAGCCCGCGCCCTGGCGATGGATCCGGAAATTCTCCTTATGGACGAGCCTTTTGGCGCCATAGACACAAAGAACCGGACGCTGCTCCAGGATATGCTGCTGCACATCTGCGAAAATGAACAGAAAAAAAGAACCGTTGTATTTATTACCCATGACATTGATGAGGCAATTTTCCTCTCAGACCGCATTGTCTTTATGCAACCTAAACAAATTCGGGACGATATCCTCGTGGGCCTTGGAAACCACCGGGTTCGTTCTGAAATTTTTAGAAATAACGATTTTCTGCTCCTTCGCAATCGGCTTGTAGGATTTTTTTATGAAGACATTGCGGAAAAACTCGATATAACGGGAGCGATACTATGAAACTGTTTGTTTTTGAAAACAAAATTTTTAATCTTGCGAATTTGCTTTTTATCGTCTCGGCGGCGTCGGCTTTTATACCTGCGGATTTTCAGCTTAATCCTCCCTGGTCTTACCTGACCGTCTTAGCTCTTTTTGAAATTTCGTTTATGGTGAAGGTATGGCGGGGAAAGAAAAAAATCATCAATTTGATTGATCTTTACTGCGTTATTTTTAGTTTCTTTTTGTTTTGGGATCTGGGATCCAAGGTATTCAAGACGCTTCATTATACGCTGTTTCCGCCGCCGGAAAACGTATTTTATGTTTTTACCCAGGACTATCCCCAGATGCTATCGGGCTTTTTTCATTCCATGTATCTGATTATAACCAGTGTTGGTATTGGTATGGGCTTGGGCGTTATCCTGGGGCTTTTTATCGGCTGGTATCAGCGGCTTCGGGAAGCCTTTTCCCCCGTGATAACCGTCATCGCTTCGGTACCCGCGCTGGTCTACGCGCCATATATTGTAGCCATTTCGCCGACCTTTCAATCCGCGTCTATCATCGTTATCTTTATGGGCGTTTTTTTCCCCACCGTAATGAACATGTCAACCAATGTAAAAAACGTTGACCAAAAACTTATCGACAGCGCCATGTCCCTTAATCTAAGCAGCTTCGCCATGCTCATACGGGTCCTGCTTCCTGAGTGTGCCATTCCGATAATCGGCAGTCTCCGGATCCGTATCGCTACCGCGTTTATGATCCTGGTTATGGCGGAAACCATAGGCGCAAACTCCGGCCTGGGCTATTATGTCAAACGCTGGGCTGCCTGGGCAGATTACCCCAAGGTCTTTGCCGGTGTCATACTCATAGCGGTGGTTGTTACCGGAATCAATGCCCTTATCGGGCTTTTTGAGCGGAAAACCTTAA
Source organism: Treponema sp. (assembly GCA_031278025.1). Next base: position 4,289 of record JAITLF010000115.1, on the reverse strand, counting down.
AGTGGATTAATCAACCTGAATGATTCGGTACAGGCGCTCATACCGAGAGCCTATTGCGCTTCGCGCATAAAAGAGTATAAATAGGCAAATGAGACTGTTTCAAAACTTTGGTTTTGAAACAGTCTCATTTTTGAAAAAGTCCAGGGGCACCCGGACGTGTTCGGCGGCTGGCCGACATGTCGACGTGTCAAACGAGCCGGCTTCAAACCCCAGTTGGTTTCAAAGCCGGCTCAGGTCTAATTTTCTTTTGAGTAGGGAACGCCAAGCCGTTCCGGCGTGTCAAAAGATTTACGCATGATCGTAAGTACAATGGTAAGAATATACGGCAGGGCGATAAAAAGTTCAGTGGGAAATACCATCCCGCTGACAGAACGCATATAAATCGAAACTGCTTCGGCAAAACCAAACACCAGAGTTCCGATGAAACAACACCCCGTCTATCAACGGGATGGCCGATAAAAGCGGAACCGGCAGTACCGGAAGGGGCCGGACCGTAAGGGGAGTCAGGGGAACGCCGAATAGGACCCTCTGAAAAAACGAGCAGAGCCCAACAGTGAGAATATTAATAGCCATACCGGTAACAATCTGATGTTGTTTCAGGTAAATACATATCCAGCCGTAGAGGGCCGAGGTAAGGAGCCCCGCAAAAATCGCGGCGGCGCAGCCAAAGGCCAGACTCCCCGAAAGACCGGCCCCGGCAAATCCCGCCCAAGCGCCCATCAAAAAATACCTTCAATAGCCGTAACCATAACCCCGGATCGTTCGGCGTAAACTTCGGATATATGGAGCCATAGAGCAGCCGCGTCCCCTTGATAAAAACAGGAAGCCACAGGGAAGCGGCCAAAGCATCGGGCCCCGGCGCTTTTATGTGATAATCGTCTATGCTCATTTCCATAACCAACCCTTCTTTATGTCGGTTTGACACCACGTATCCAAGCCCCCGCTGTATCCGGTCATGAATTGAAAGGGCGCTAATGTCTTCGCCCATAAGTTCGATACAACCCCCGTCAAGCGCCAGGGCGCCGCAAAGGGCCTCGCAAAGCTCCTGCCGGACGTTTTCGCTGACCCCGGCAATGCCAAACACTTCCCCTTCAAAAACAGAAAAACTCACCGAGTCAGGGAAGGGAAGTTCCCCTGTTCCAACAGTAACATTTTTTAACACCACGGCTTCCCGTTTTCGGGGAGGCCGAGCGGTTTCAGGTGGTACTCCCGGCGGGCAAGTAAAGCGGGTCCCCGCTCGCGCCCTTTCGGAGCGGGGCCTGGGGCGTGTAAACCTGGGTTTGCGCGGCGCAAAAGTGTTTTTCTGCGGCGCAAAAGTGTTTTTCTGCGGCGCAAAAATGTTTTTGCGCGGCGCAAAAGTGTTTTTGCGCTCGAAAAACCTGGGTTTCTGATCAATAAACCGGGGTCCGGCAATACCGGCCCCGGGTGCTTGAAGGGAAGACGCGGCTGGGTTAATTGCGTTAGCCTGATCGCCGAAACCGGTCGGACACGAACATTGCACCTTGCGTTTCCGTCGGGACGCCTGGGTAACGCTTGAGGGGAGCCATACGAAAACGGTGTCCCATGAAACCATCCGTCAGATATAAAAAAGTAGGGGAAATCCGGTCCCCCGCCGGGACAACCAGAGAAGTTTGATGCGGAACGGGACCGGTGAGTTGTTCATGGTTACCGTCCCCCTTGCTCGGCTGGCGCCGGGCAGCAGAAGAAGGCCGGCGGATAGGGGACCGGCTAGAGATGCATCTGACAGTCACGCAGGGTAGGTTGGCTTAACATGGCGGAGCTCGCGTTATGCGTACTGAATAATCATGGCCTTTCAGACCGCATTCCCAGCAGGCTCCAAAGAAGCCCCGTTAAGTGCAACAAGCGCTAAACGGTAGAGAAGGGACGAAAAGAGCCGTTACGGAAACACCTCCACCGGGATGGCCGTTCCTATGACCGCCCGCAAGGCCGCCGCCCGCCTTTCCAGTACCGCTTCCGGTAACGCTTCCGCAAGGGGGTCCTCCGGCGCGGGACGGGCCTTGCCGTAAATCTGCACCGCCCGGACGCCGGCGCCATAACCGCCGCTTCCGGCAAGTTCCGCTGCGAGACGGACCCAGGCCGCTTCTTCCGCCGCCGGAGGCTCTCGTCCGTGTACGGCGCAAACCATGGTTTGCAGGGTTACCGGCGCAGCGCTCGCAAATCGCCGGATACATCCGATCAGCGCGTCAAAGGAGATGCCGGACCGGTCCATCGCCTCGTACCAGGCCGGGGTTCCGGCGTCCAGCTTGAGCCAAATGTTGAGCTTCATGCCGCCCAACGCGGCATCCCTCATAAAGGCGAAGGTCGTATCTTTCAGGAGGCCCGTACCATTGGTGATGACCACCAGGGCCGCTTCCGGGACAAAACGCTCCCTGATCCGTCCCGCCGCTTCCAGAGCCGCCTGGAAATCAGGGGACAGGGAAGGCTCCCCGTTTCCCGAAAAGCAAATGTCCCGCACCGGAATTCCTCCTTCCGCCGCCTCCGCCAGGACGCACACAAGGGCCTCTTCCATAACCGGAAGGGAAAAAGCGCGGTCCGAATGAAAGGGAAACACCTCGCAATAGGGGCAGTCGAAAGAACAGACCTTGCGATCCGGGAAAAGGTTGATCCCAACGGAAAGGCCCTTGGAACGCCGGGAATAGACCGGATACACAACAGCCCCGCCTTCCCTGCCCCGGTGATTCTCAACCGGCCCCGGACAGAAACCGCTCATCTAACGTAAGCCCTCGCCGCCGCAGCCGCGCCGTGACCGGCCAGACCTTCCGCCCCGGCCATCCGTTCCGCCGCACGCCGCGCCGCGTCAAAGCCGGAACCGGAGACGCAACGGAGGCTTGTCGGGGTCTTGAGGAAGTGGCGTACCGAAAGGCCGGCGGAAAACCGGGCGCTTCCGGAGGTGGGGAGGGTGTGGTTGATTCCCGCCGAATAATCCCCCAACACCTCCGCCGCCCGGCTTCCCACAAAGAGGGAACCGTAGTTTCGTAAAGCCGGAATCCAGGAGGCGGGGTTTTCCACCTGGAGTTCCAGATGTTCCGGCGCCACGATGTTGGCGATACGGACCGCCGCTTCCATAGACGGGTAAACGACGATAAGCCCCCCCGCATCCAGGGAAGCGCGGGCGACGGCGGCGGTTGGCAGGGCGGCAAGGCGCTTTTCCACCGCCGACTCGACCCGCCCGGCCAAGTCCCGGCCTGGAAGCAGGGCGCGGGCGCGGGCATCCGGGTCATGCTCCGCCTGGGCCAAAAGGTCCGCCGCGATGAGGTCTTCACAGGCGGCGCGTCCGGCGGTCGTGGTACGGAGATCCGGGTCCCGACCATCGGCGATGATCAGCACATCCGTGGGACCGGCGACGAAGTCTATGCCCACCTCCCCATAGAGGAGGCGCTTCGCGGCGGCCACGTACTTGTTGCCCGGCCCGGCTATCACGTCAACACGGGGAATCGTTGCGGGGCCGCAGGGAACGCCGAGCGCCAGGGCCGCCACCGCCTGAGCGCCGCCCAGGGCGAAGACGCGCCCCGCCCCCGCAAGGCGTGCGGCAGCCAGGATACGCCGATCCGGAAGGCCGTCTTCACCGGGCGGGGAAACGAGGATCGCCTCCTGCACACCGGCGGCCCGCGCGGGGATGATCCCCATAAGCACCGACGAAACCAGGGGGAAGCGCCCGCCGGGGGCGTAGATCGCCGCCCGCTCCACCGGGATAACCCGCTGGCCGGTAAAAAGGCCGGGGGCAATCTCAAACTCAAAATCCGTAAACTGCTCCCGCTGCCGCCGGGCAAACTCCCCAATATTCCGGGCGGCGAATACCAGGGAATCAACGAGTTCCGGCTCGTCCTGCTGCACGGCCCGGTACGCCTGCTCGACGGCCTCCGGAGGCACCAGGGGATTTTCGGGGGCGCTCCGGTCAAACCGGGCGGCAAACTCCCGCACCGCCGCGCCGCCCTCCTTCCGCACCCCGGCAATAATGTCCCGGACCGCGGAGACAACCTTCTCGTCTTCTTCGTGCGCCCCCAGGGTCCCCCAATAGCCGTCAAATTCGGCGGCGTCAATAATCTTCATCCGTACTCCCCCTGCCGTCATCATAGGCGGGCAGGAGGAATTGGGCAATAAGAGCGCCGGCGGGCGGGCTTTTGCCCGCCGGGTATTGTTTTTTTAGGGTTCCGCGCTATAGTAAGTACTAGCGCATTACCGAAAAAAGGAGCGAATGATGGTTGATTGGGCCCCCCCGTTGCGAAAAACGGGCACTAAGTTTGGGGGGGGGGGGGGGGGGGGGGGGG